>CAMTOW010000221.1 GCA_947074245.1 uncultured Bacteroidales bacterium
ATACTTTTTCATAACAAATTCTTTAAATAAAATTGATTTTGGAAACGCGTTCATAGGTGAAGACGACGCGATCCTGAAAATGTTACACCACTTTCGATTTTATTTTCAAAAAAAGCGATCAGCTGATATAAAGAGGGCGGAAGAAAAACATTTTCGCTTTTCTTCCGCCCTCTGAATCGCAGATGATTTTCTAGTATAAATCAAGGCGATAGGACCAAGTGCTTATCAGAACGCGATCTTATGAGAGCGCCCTGCCACGACTACGATATAAATTCCACGGGAAGACAATCGGTATTCCCGGTCGTATCCATCGTATAGTTTTTTCCCCGTGATATCGTAAACCCTCATCGACTGTTCTTGATCGGAATGAATCCGAACCGTATTTCCGGTTAGAGACACGATCCGATCCGATACTGCAGGTTTCGAAAGTTCGGTCTGATTGTTTATCGATTTGAAATTACCCCAGAATTCATGCTCCCGATACGCATCCAACGCTTGATCGGGCACTTTCAGTGCGGTTTGATTATAGAATCTTTCGCCCGAGGGGATACCGAATATATTTTCTTTACAGGTTGGTGGCGTCGCGGAGCGAAGGATCAGCTCTTCCAGTTTGAAACAACCGTATAGGAGGTTCGGACTCAATGCGGATACGGACTCGCCCAACGTGATCGATTTAAGCTTTAGACAATCTGCCAAAGTACGCGATTTCAGACTTTCGACTTGGGATGGAATCGTGATGGATACCATTTGTCGGCAACTGTAAAACGCTAAATATCCGATTTTGGATACGGATTCCGGTAAATCGACTCCGGTTATCTGACAACCGAGAAACGCTTGCGGGAAGATCTCTGTCAATTGGTTCGGCAAAGTCACATGCCCTGTTATCGTACGCGGATAAGCATACAGGATTTTACCGGGAGCATCATACAGAGCACCATCTTTCGTCGTGAAATTCGGATTGCCCGGAGCCACTTCGAATCGTTCGAGATTTTCGCAGTTTCCGAACGAACGATCATTGATTGTTTTCACGGATTGACCGATTCGGATCGACCGGATCCGTTTACATCCGTCAAAGACATAATTGTCAATCTCGATAACGGTATTTGGAATCGCGAAATCTGTCTGCTCATGATTGGGCGGAAAGCCGACGATCCGGGTTTTATCCTTATTATATACGACACCATCGATATCGCAATAGGTCGGATTGTCTTTGTCGATGCTTATTTTCGTCAATGCCCAACAGGTATTGAACGTTTCGGCATCGAGTGTAGAGATTGATTTTGGAAACGAAACCGAAGTAAAATAGCTTCTACAATAAAACGAAGCGGAGGATATTACCTTTACGGTATAGGTAATGCCCTCATGTTCCACCGTTTCGGGAATAACGACGCTTCCGAATATGTCGCCGTTGAATCCTTCAAAACGCAACGTCTGATCCTGGTTAATGGAAAAATGCATGTTATTATACAGAATATTGGCAAAGATGCCCTGCATAACCATGCAAAAGCTCATGATAAAAAGAAGTAATAGTTTTCTCATATATAAATTTTAGATTGAGCAGATCGGTTGTCTGAACGGATAAATACTCCTATTCCGAAACATCACGAATACGACGGAAGATAATCTTTCCACCTATTGCAAAAAAGCGACCAAAGTTATTGAAATTATATTAAAATATTTAACTATCATCCGATTTTAAAACAACGACAGGGTCAATTGACAGAGGTGCTAAAACAGGAAATTGTATTGATTTCCATAACCGAAAGAGAGATGTTTGGTCAGATTTATTCTCCACGGATCATAGGTTTTCGGAATTCATTTTCTCCATTGAACGACCAACCCTACTAACCATCGGAAAAACGAATGACAGCCATCGTTTTTTCCCATAACAGATCGTCGATTCATCCCATTTTCAGAAACTAATTTTGCAATTGAATCACAATGAAACATGTATTGAAAATGGAATTTTTAGTAATGATCGGCATTACGGATCATCGCAATGCCTTGATTATCCTGGGGATAATCACACTAACGGCAATCATCGCTTTGAGAAAACCGGTATGGAGTATGTTGAACAAGTCGAATCAGCAGGATACGACAAGCAAACGAAGCGGAGATGTTGGGAATGTATGATGCTGCCGAACAGGAAAAACATGAGTCATTAAAAAGTACCGCCTGCTTTCTGACAGACTATTCCGTGGCATTGCTCACCTGCGGGACCACGACGATCCGAATCGAGAAAAACGTAGAACGAATCGCTCAAGCTTATGGCATGCATGTAGAGATTACAATTCTTCCGCTGCACATTATGCTGACGCTATGGGATGCGGATCGTACACATTCCTATGCCAATAGCCAGAAAATCAAAGGGGGCGGATTAAATTTTTATCTCATTACCCAATTGAGTCGCCTAAGCTGGGAGATCCTGAGCAAACAGATGCCGCTCGATCAATCACGCCAGGAATTTCAACGGCTTCTTGCCAAACCCCGATTGAACAAATGGTTGGTCTTGCTGCTCGTGGGATTGGCCAACGCCTCATTCTGCCATCTGTTTCAGGGAGACTGGGCTTCAATGGCCATCGTCTTCATCGCCACGATCGACGGATTCTATCTGAAAAACAAACTGCATGGCGACTGGCATTGGGATATCCGGATCACGACATTGATTTCGGCATTCGCGGCAGCTGCAATCTCCTGTGCCGGATTCGTGTTCCATATCGGCGATACGCCCGATGTGGCATTGGCTACGAGTGTCCTGTTTCTGGTGCCCGGCATCCCTTTCATCAATTCCGTCAGCGATTTGATCCATGGTCATTACATCTGCTTCCTGAGCCGTTGTATCCATGCTACGGTCCTTACGATCTGTCTGTCGCTGGGATTGTGTCTGGCATTGCTGATCATGAACGTATCTCTCTGAAAACTATCCGTTGTAAATCATACGATTACTTATGCTACACCTCACATTATCGATACTCGAAGACGGTCTTTTCGCAGCCATTGCTGCCATCGGCTTCGGAAGCATCAGCAACATTCCGTTCAAAGCGTTTTCGGGATGCGCGCTCTTGGCAGCCATCGGGCATGCCACCCGCTATTTTCTAATGACTTCGCTCGACTGGAACATCATACCTGCAGCATTCATCGGCGCCTTGTGCATCGGGTTGCTTTCGATACCGGCATCGCTGATCTGGAAATGCCCTGCCGAATGTCTCTCATCGCCGGCCTTACTGCCCATGATTCCGGGTATGTACGCTTATCGGGCGGTGCAGGCTTTGTTGAAATGTCTCGAACATACGGGCGAATCGGCTTTTCAACATTACTTTTACGTCCTCAATTTCAATCTTTTATATTGCGTGATCATCATCGTAATGATGGTAATCGGAATCATGGCGCCTATTTTCTTGTTTAGTAATTTGTCATTCAAAGCAACTAAAGCATAAATAAAAAGTGTCATAATTCGTTATTTCCGAATACAGCATTCGCAATTTCCGATAGCCGACATGGCAATCTGTACTGAAAGGTGTTTATCTTTGAATGGAATTAGATTACCGAAACATAAACCGATCACTATGGAATTGCGTCAACTACGATCTTTTGTAAAAGCGGGGGATACTTTGAATTTTTCGGAAGCGGCAAAAGAATTGCATGTCACGCAAAGTACGTTTTCTCAGAACATCAAAAAACTGGAAGAGGAGTTGAACGTGAAACTCTTCCACCGAAACAGCCGTGAGGTGATGCTTACCGAAGCGGGACTCGAACTCATGCCGCTGGCTCAGCAAATCGTCTGTCAAGCCGACAACTGCGTCACCCGGATCAATGATCTGATGAACCTGCGACACGGTACACTTAATATCGGCGTAACTCATTCCTTCAGTCTGATTACGACCGAGACCGTTCATAAGTTCGTGCGTGATTACCCCAACATCAAGCTCAACATTTTTTATAAAACGATGAATGAGTTGATGGAGATGCTTGCCAAACGTGAAGTGGATTTCGTCCTTTCCTATAAACCCACGCAGACCTACGCGCAGATCGAATCGCATATCCTGTTCGAGGATAAGCTTTCGGTGGTAGTTCCAGAAAACCATCCGTTGGCGACTTTGAAGGAAGTCAGTCTCGAAGAGGTTTTGAAATATCCGCTCGCTCTTCCCTCTAAAGGATTGCAGGCTCGCAACGTATTGGATAAGATGCTGACCAACGGAACGATGGAAGTGACGGCTCGGATCGAACTCAACGAAGTGAATCCGCTGCTCGAGCTGGTCCGAAGCGGTTCGTTCATTACCATTCTTTCGAGCGCTTCGATCGATTCTCAACCGGATCTGAAAGCGATTCCGCTCAATTCGGGCGATTGCCGCATGGAAGGTTCATTTCATATCCTGAAGGATTCCTACCGAAAACTTTCGGCAAAGGAGTTCGTCCGTCTTCTCAGCGAGACTCATACGATTAAGAAACGGATCAGCGAATGGTTCTGATTCGGAATAACCAATAAAAAACTGTGCGCCTATCTACCAAATCGGAAGATAGGCACCCCGTTTTCATTCGGCGGCCGACAGTAAGTTTATCGACGAATCGTACACGAACCCGGAATATGGAACTTCACGAAAACAATACTCCGACTAAACAGA
>CAMTOW010000222.1 GCA_947074245.1 uncultured Bacteroidales bacterium
TACAAAGGCAGATGGCCCTCAAATCCTGTTTACAGGAGTTTCATCACGTCCATCGGTGCGGCTTCTTTTTTAAAATATACTTAGACTTTCAATTGGGTTATTCCTTAATTGAAAGTCTTTTTTATTTTTCAAAAATCAAAACAATTCGTTATGCCACTTGTTATATGTAAGAAAGAAGAAATTTAAGCAGATTAATTCTTTTAAACAGATATAAACTGATAACAAATTGTTTAATACTAATAAGTAGTGATATGAAAAAATTAGCATTTTTATTTGCAGTGGTTGCTGGCTTTATGATGGCATCTTGTTCTTGTGGAGGAAACAGTGAGAAAAAAGCAGAAGAAGCTGCTGCCGCAGCTGATACAATGGTTATTGATTACGGTTCTGTACAGGTTGATTCTATAGCTCCGGATTCAGTTCAGGTAACAGTTATGGATACGGCAGTAGAGGTAGTTGCCACTCCGGTAGAATAAAAAAATAAAACGTATAGACAATTGATTAATGACCGGTTTTATGATATTCATAAGGCCGGTTTTTTGTTTCTGTTTTTTGTGTAGATTTTGTCGGGTTCGTTTTCCTTTTTATGAATTTATCCATATCTTAAGCATAGAAACAGATAAATACTACGATATGAATAAACAATTGAATAAAATCGACGAAACGATCTCTTGGCTTGAAAATAATGCACCGGAGAATGCATGTGTGATCCTTATGTCTATGTCAGAAGATGTAAGCTCTGAAAATGAAGAGGCAAAAACGGATACGACTGAAAAGAAAGTCGAGTTGAAAACGTATATTGAGGGATATGATGAAGATCTCAATGCGATGCTTATTAAAAAAATGATTATGATACCGCTTCTTCATCAGGTATTCGTTGAAGCGCTTGGACAAGCCGGGGTAAAGATCGATGTAGAAAACTTCTTGAAATGGAGAGAAAAAAATAAATATGATCTGAAATTCGACTTATTGGATCTGTCTCAAGAACCGGGAGAAACGCTACCGGGCGAACCGGAAGAATATATCAAGGTGATTCAAGACTTCTGCATTTGGATGAATGAGAAACCTTCTCGTAATCTTACTCTGCTTACATTGGCTTGGGATGAGTTAAACTCCGGAAAGACAACGTTCGCGATGGGATTTGCTCCGGATCTGGCGATTATGTTGGCTAAAGAGATGCAGGATAACTACGGATTCAAACGAGTTGCAGAAAGTGCCATATACGGGCTTGAAGCTCAGGCGACTTTTGAGGAGTTTGAAGCATGGAAAGAGTATTTGAAGAAAAAAGGTTGATCCGAAAAATATTTCAACTAGAATAGAAGGTTAAAAGCCTCATGAGAAACGTGTAAAACTTTCTCATGAGGCTTTTCCATTTAGTTGTTTTCAATAGAATTAGAGAGCGGAGAAGTCTTTGTCGATTCATCCGTATTCTTTTTCTCGATTTCCTCTTTTTTGTTTATCTCCTTATTCGCCTTTTTTCGGCGAAGGCCATAGAATAACTCGTGGAATACATTGAAGTCTTTTTTGAATAAAATACCTACCCCCTGTGTGGTCAAGGCTGATTTAATCGAATAGTTCCTGTCGTTATAATGGTTGTAGGCCTTTAAGCGTAAAGAACCCGATTTGTTTATCAGATACTCCAGGTCGAAATCGCCGATGAACGAGTTGTTGGCATTCTGATTTTCCTTATAACCGAAATTTCCATTGAAAATGAGTCGGTTATTCAGTAGTTGAGATGAAAGCGCCAATTCCACTTCTACATCCGAAAAATCGCCTTTATCGCTACGGATATTAGTCCCGATGTTCCAGTTGTCACTGATCTGTCCTAACAGGTTGTTTAATTGTGACGAGAGGGTAGAGGATGCTACCGATGCCAATTCATTGTAACGATTCTGTTGACCGCTGTTTACATAGTCCGGAGTATAGAATTTATTTAGGATCATCAGATATAGAATTTGACGGTTCATCATATCGTCCGTTCCGATGATGCTCTTTACCTGACGGTCGATCTCTTGGTTTACGGTCGGTAGGTTGATGTCGAAACTCAGATCCGGTCTGCGAAGATCTCCTTTAATATTCAATACGCATTGAACCGGCACCGTCGTGCGACTCAACTCCTTGCTTTCTGCAAAGTTTTCATCCAGATCACTCAGATTGGCATTCACCTGATAGATCGCTTTAATATCCAGCTCTGCGTTGAGCGGATCTCCTCTGAAATTCACGGTGCTACCCTGATCGATCTTAAAATCTTTCATGATCACATCCTGAAGATTAAACGAGTAGCTTCCTTTTTCGATCGTATAGCTTCCGTAAAGTCGGAAGTCGGTTGTCTTATTATATTCCAAACGAATATTTCCGGCACCTGTTCCCTTGATTACGTCTCCTGTCGCCGGATCCATAATTAAGTTGATCGTCCCGTCGGGAGTCGCCTCGACCTGAAGATTCAAAAAGATCTCATGTTCGGTCTCAAGAGGAGCGATAACCTTCTCTTGGGTCAGGCTCGCGTTAATCGAATCATAAAGCAATAACCGTTCTTTTTCTTTATCTCTGAACGTGATGAACTTATAATCACCTGCCGTGAGGTTCTCGTTCAAAGAGAAGTTGAATCGCGTGTTGGGCTTGGTTCGTACCGAAACGTCGATCCAGGTCTTTTCCAGGTCTCCATAAATATGAGCGCTTCCCGAAGCGAATGCCGTACCCCAATAAACCGGATTAAGTTTTTCGGTCAGATTGAACACCAGAAAATTACGATTGGACGGAATCGACATGGCGATATCGTATTTGATATCCTTAAAATGCTGATAGTTGACTTTCCCATTGGCCGTCGCCTGATTGCCGAACTTATCGAAAACAGCTATGTTATTGAAAAATATTCCGTCGGTTCTGAATTTTACCGTATCTCTCACCGTATAGGTGGTATTCAGGTATTCGATACCGAAATGGATATTTTCGGTATAAGCGTCCCCGACGATATTCAACTCTTTGAATTTTCCATACAATGTGATATTACCGGTTGCTTTTCCGCCGATATCCTGAAGGATGGTCTGCGTCCAGAGTCGCACGAAATCGATGTTTAACCGATTGGCATCGAAATTCAACCATAAGGAGTCGTTTCCGATGAAGATTCCACCTTCTACAGTCGTCGGTTTTGCGTCGGGTTGAGAAATCACGCCATTCATATAGATCCCTTTTTCCGAGTTATTCCAGTCGCTGTAGATTTTCAAATCGCCCAGATACGTTCCGTTATAAGTGAAATCGCGTACTTTCAAGCTGTCTGTTTTCAAGACCGGGTCTTTCTCATGATGCGTAATGATGAATTCTCCCGTACCAAGGCCGCCAAATTGAATGAAGTTCATATTCAATGTCTGAAAGATATAATCCAGACTCATATCCTGCAGGTTGATTCGAAGCGAGTCTTCCGGAAGTTTGGATAATATCCCGTCGATAGCCAGATATTGTTCGTCATGGCTTATCTGGAAATCATTGATTTTTATTTTCCCCGAGTCGATGATCGCGCATGCCGGCTCGATCCACCAGATGGAATCATTGAAAATAAGGTTGGACGGTTGAATTTCAATATCGGTTTTTATCGGATATTTTCCGGTTTGACGAGTGAATCGGGTTGTTGTGGCTAAAGAACCGCTGTACGTGACACCGGTTAGATTGCTCCAGTCGATTTTCGTTGAAATCGCTCCGTCGGCAACGTTGGTGTTTAATGCCAATAAAAGGGGAAGATCCGATTTACCGAGTTTCGATGCGCAGATTCGAATATCAAGTTTGTCAAGAGGTTTCGATGCCATTAAAGACCCGTCTTTAAACTTCATATTCTTAATCTCAAACGAAGGGAAATCTCCTTCGAGTTTAATGACTCCGATTGCCGAATTATAATGTCCTGTCAGAATCGCCGGTTTGGAAAAATTAAGCGGACTGTCCAATACCTTACTTAATTTGTCCGTTTCATTTATTCTGACCATGAAATCGAAGTTGCTTCGCGGAAGAGGTGTTTTCGTCTGCTTCGGTTTTATTATCGGTAGAATCTGACTCATGGTTTGAGTCAGTTCGCTAATCAAGGGGGCAAAAGCATATTCACCCGATATCTGGGCATCCAACAGATCCGATTCGATTCGAATCGACTTGGGCGTTTCGCGATTAGACGCCGTAATGATCATATTGTTTAAGCGGAATTGCTCTTCATTGTTGATGAATGTCAGAGAGTCGATATGAATCTCCCCGTTGGCATTATCGGCTTTGTTTCCGACGAAATTCGCATCTAGAATAAACGACAATGCCGAGTTGTTGAGTTTGGGCGCGAGCTTGAGTTTGTCCAGGCTGATATCTTTCGCTTCCGCCCGGAAATTGAATATGGAATACTGATCGTCCGAATCGATTTTTCCATCAATGGCCAAACGTCCGTTGGGGTCGTCGAGAAGCACCGAGCCGTCGAAGCTGCTGCCACGGAACAATCCGCTTAGGGATAGATTCTTATAATTATATCCTTTCAGGTCAAACGACGATATATTCCCGTTGATGATTCCCCGAGGTTGGAACCCTCTTTGCTTCCGGCCGTCGATATCCAATGCGAAGGATACGTCTCCGAACGGATTTCCTCTCTTCAGAAGTC
>CAMTOW010000223.1 GCA_947074245.1 uncultured Bacteroidales bacterium
GAAAGACAATGGCTCATGGGTACATCATTCAGATTTTCAAATTGAAGGCAATCGGATTCGTGTGAACGGATTGAGTGACAATACTGCATATTCCATTCGCCTGACTTGTGTGGGTGATCCTCAAGAATCAGATTATACAGATCCGGTGACGTTACATACAGAAAAAGCTCTTCAGGTGCCTAATGCCAATATGGAGCTGTGGTATTCGAATAAAACCGACCGGAATGGAAATCCGATTACGAAAAATCTGAAATACGTTTATTGGAACAAGTATTTCCCATGGAACAGTTCGGACCTGACTACTAAATCCTGGAATACGATCAATCAGAAAACCACTCAGGATGGGGGAACCCCATCGGTGTTTCTCTTTCCTACGCCTCCATACGTAGGTTGCTGTTACGTAGCTAATTCCGGAACGATCCCGACATCCGAATCTTATGAGGGTTCTACAGCAGCATTGATTCGCTCTGTGGGCTGGGGTAGTGGCGGTACCGCCGAAGGTGATAATTCTACTGTGAAAAAAACTGATGCGGGTCATCTTTATCTCGGAGAGTTCAATGAGTCTACTCGTGAACCTGATTTCGGAATACCATTCGAATCAAGACCATCGGGAGTGTCGTTTTATTACAAATATAAACCGAAAAATCCGGTAGATCATTTCGTTGCCAAACTGGTCGTACTCGACGCGAATGACAACGTCATTGCCGAAAATACATTGCCGGCAAGCGAATGTGGCTTACAGGAAGAATATGTAATGAAAACCATCTCTTTGGAGTATCTCGGTGAAAACGCTCGTAAAAAAGCGGCGAAGATGTATGTTAGTTTCGTATCGGGTGTCGAACTCGGTATCAATACGACCTGTTTCTCTTATCCGCCTTTCGGCAATCTGAGTGACGGGCAGACTCTCGGAAGCCAGCTTTTTATTGATGACGTAAAACTGCTTTACAATTGATTCGGTTTCTGAAACCCGTCAAACAACGTAATGAATATAATATAAACTGATTATTCATATGAAAAATAAAATTTTTACAATACTCTTTGCTCTTGCCGCATTGTTAGCAACCACCTCGTGTGGTCGTGAAGACATTGATTACGACCGTTCTACGGATGCGAAGGGGCAGATCAACCTAAAAGATCTATTGGTTGATATCGAAGAGGAAAATTCAACCCGAGTAGTGAATACCGACGAATTTACCGTACGGATCATTGATGTGGCAAGCGGAATAATCCACAAACAGTGGATTTACCAGAATATGCCTGAAATCGCGACTTTAAAAGTTGGTAACTACTTGGTAGAAGCGTATTCTCATGAACTTGAAGTAGCTGCGTTTGAAAATCCGTATTATCACGGAGAGCAGACCTTCACGATCAAAGAAAATGAAGTTACAAAACTGAATAAGCTGACTTGTACATTCTCAAACATCAAAGTAACGATCGAATATGAAAGTGATTTGGCTTTCTTGTTGGGCGATGACGTAAATGTGAAGGTGCAGATCGGCGAAGGTGTGTTGAATTTCGCCAAAGCAGAAAGCAGAGCCGGATATTTTGCAGCCGATAATGATGTGAATATCATGACGGCCGAGTTGACCGGTACGATCGATGGAGAAGCTATGTCTCTTCGTAAAGTATTTTCGGATGTGAAAGCCGGAGAGCACAGAGCGATCAAATTTTCAATGAAAGGTTCCGGTTCAGGCGATATCTCCGAAGAGGGTGGCGCTGCGGTAGGCATCGAGATCGATGCAGATTGTACGATTTATGATAAGGATGTTGAAATCGGTGTAGACGAAGGCGTGATCGAAGATGACGAAGAGCCTACCGGTCCGACAGATCCTGTAGAGCCGGGAGATCCTGTAGCTCCGGTTATTGAAGGTGTAGGTTTTGATATCGAACAGCCGATCAACGTTCCGGCAGACGGAATGGAAATCGTTGTGGATATGACATCTGAAATCGGATTCAAAAATATCAATGTTACCATCGATTCAGAAACTCTTACAGACGATATTCTAAATGATGTAGGTTTGGGCAGTCAGTTTGATTTGGCTAACCCAGGTGATTTGGCCGAAGGTTTGGCAAGTTTGGAGTTCCCGATTGGAGATCAGGTTATCGGTGCGAAAGAAATTAAATTCGACATCACTAATTTCACTCCGCTATTGGGTATTTATGGAGCCGCTACTCATCGATTCATAATTAATGTTATCGATCTTGAAGGTAACTCTACAACGAAAACATTAACGCTAATTTCTGAATAATCATGAGAAAAAACATCATATATGCATTAAGTTGTTCTCTTCTTGCACTATCTGCATTTACTTCTTGCAGTGAAAATGATCTGGTTGCAGAGGGTGAAGGGAAAGTGCAATTGAAAGTGAACATCGAATCGGAGGTAGATGTCATTACACGAAACGTACCCTCCGAAGCAGAACTTGCAGACGCGGCAGTCGTTCGCATTTATAGCGAAAGCGGCCTGATCCGCAAATACAACGGACTGAGCACCTTGCCAAGCGAAATGGCTTTGAAATCGGGCGAATATTCGGTGAAAGTAGTAGCCGGAGACTCTGTTCCTGCTTCTTTTGATAAAGTTTATTACAAAGGTTTGACTCCGTTTACGGTAAAAGCAGCTCAGCTGACCCCTGTTGCCGTTCCGTGTAAAATCGCCAATACATTGACTTCGGTTGTCTTTGAAGGAATCGACGAGGCTTTCTCTGATTACGAAGTGAAATTGTTTTTGGAATCGGATACGCTTACCTTTACCAAAGCAAACGCCAACGCAACCGGATATTTCATGTTGCCTTCCACTCCCGGCGTTTTAGGATGGTTGTTTGATGGTACTCAGCTCAACGGAAATAAATACCAGAAAAAAGGATCGTTGGATAATGTGAAACCGACTACGAAATATACGATCACATTTACGTTTACCGAAGCGGAAAACTCCAATGGTGGTGCGTTGATCGAAATCAATGTCGATGAAACGGAAATCCGTGTTGATCATGACGTCGTAATTTTCCAGGCACCGAAGATTTCGGGAGATAACTTCCCGATCGCAGAGCCGGTTTATTTTGAGTTGAATCAGGCTGACGATCTGTCGGTGTGGGTATCCACTTCTTCTAAATTGAAATCATTGCAATTGGATTTCGATCGTTTTGCATTGGCCGGAATTTCTCAAAACAGCCTTCAGTTGGTTGATATGGCAGCGGATTTAGCGTCCGAACTTGAATCAAAAGGGGTTCTTGTCAATAATAAATACAACGAAGCGGAAGATAAATCGGATTTCAAGATTACTTTTGCGAAATCGTTCGTAGAAAAACTGACTGCCCATGAGGGTTCGTACGAATTAAACATCACAGCGCTGGATTCAAATGATAAAACCCGTACGGCAGTTCTGACCATCGCAGCTTCGAATGCGACGATTACCACTTTGCCGGTAGAGGAAAAAGACGTTTGGTCTACAAAAGCTATCTTGAGAGGTCAGTTGGTACAGGAGGTTGAAGGAGTTCTTTCATTCCGTTACCGTGCTGTCGGAAGCAGCAACTGGGCTTCGGTTGCTGCCGTTCGCTCCGGAAATATGCTTACAGCTCAAGTTTCGGATCTCGCTCCGGCTACAACATACGAGTATCAGCTTTATGCAGGCGATATCGAATCGTCGGTGGTAAGTTCATTCAAAACCGAGAGTGCGCTTCAGTTGCCTAATAATAGTTTTGAAAACTGGTATAAATCGGGTAAGATTTGGTATATACATGGTGAGAACGAGGCTATGTTCTGGGACTGTGGTAATACAGGTTCGGCAACGATGAATAAGAATGTTACCACTGCTGATGAAACGGTTCTTCATAGCGGTGCTTATTCCGTAAAACTTCAGTCGCAGTTTGTCGGTATCGGAACTTTAGGAAAATTCGCTGCCGGAAACTTATTCGCCGGTGAATATCTGAAAACAGACGGTACGGATGGTATATTGGGCTTTGGTCGTGAGTTCGACTCCAGACCGGTTAAATTGCGCGGATATTATAAATATCGTACGGGCGATATTACACATTCATCTCTATCGGATCATCCGAAAGGTGCGCCAGACGTTGCTCACATCTATGTAGCATTGGGTGACTGGGAGCTGGAATCATACGAAGGAAAAGATTATCCGGTGATCATCAAGACGAAAACTTCGGAACGAAAACTTTTCGATTCGCAAGATCCTGCGATCATCGCATACGGAGAGATCATTCCGAGCGTAGATACCGATGGCGATGGAATGCATATGTTTGAAATCGAAATCGATTACCGAACATACGAACGTAAACCAACTCATATCGTGCTTGTTGCTTCGGCCAGCAAATACGGCGACTACTTCACAGGTAGTACAAGCAGTACCATGTGGCTGGATGATTTAGAATTGATTTATGAATAAAACTATTAGAACATTTATTTTATCACTCTTAGTGCCTGTAAGTACTTGCTTACAGGCACAGGAGTTTAAAAGAGATATTGAACAGGGGATGTTCATCCCCAAGGGACAATGGATTGCAGGAAGTTCGATTTCCTACTCCGAGTATACCGGAAACAATTAATACGTCCATTGTCGGAACCGAACAGGTTTACTGTAAGAGGATCGGAATTGTTGG
>CAMTOW010000224.1 GCA_947074245.1 uncultured Bacteroidales bacterium
ATATAAGAAATGAGGGAAGTGGAAAGATTGCTTTTGTAGGCGACGGGATTAATGACCCTGAAACAGGAAAATACCTGCTCCGATCAGCAGCGTGACGGCAGCCCCCGTCCTATCCCATAATCCCAATCCATATCCGTAATAAATGAACGAACCGATCATCGACTGCATGATGTAGTTGGTCAGACTCATGCGTCCGTAGGGAATGAGGAACCGCTGAATACGCAATCCGTTGCCCGACTTAAACCAGAACAAGACGAACACCGAGATGATGAAGCACATCATGATGAAATTTAGATAGGAACCGGTCGCAATTCCGAATCCGATCTTTGAAGATTCATTCGGAATGGACAGAGGAAGCGTGTTCTTCATCCAATAGAACGGATAGAACAATATGGCAGAGACTAAAAGCAGTCGTTTCCAAAATCGAAGAGAACGGACGCTTTTCACGAAATAACCCAGGCGACCGAGTAGCATCCCGAACATAAAGAGTGCGGGAACCTGAAACAGTCGTCCATTTTCGATCTGCCACAGATTACTGTACAACTGTCCGTCGGTCAGGTTGGAATACAGAACCTGCGGAAACGTACCGCTCTGAACGACCGGGACGTTTTTTACCGCCCAAGTCATAAACAGGTTTCCGACCTGCGATTGATAGGCGGGATCGAAGTATCCATATAGAAAGCGACCCCACTCGAAGGGTTGAAGCAACAGGATGCCGGCGATGATGAAAACCGATCTGTCGGACAAACGGCAGACCGCGATGAGCGAGAATCCACAGAGGGCATAAAGCAGAAGGATATCGCCGTTGTAGAAAAGGGCATGGAGTTGGGCGAAAAGCATCAGGAGCAGAAGGCGCCATGCGAAGCGGGGACGAAAGTCGTTGCCTCGTTTCATCTGATTGTGCATCTGAATAAAGAAGCTGAACCCAAACAAGAGCGAGAACGTGGAGAACGCTTTTCCCGCCATAAGCAGGAAAGAGGTATCCCAAAGCCATTTGTCGAGTTGCGTGAGCCATTCGGGCATTCCGGTGGGAATATAATAGATGTTGTAGTGTTCCAGATTATGGAGAAGGACGATCGCCAGAAGGGCGAATCCTCTCAAAGCATCAACCAGGTCGATGCGGGTTGATTTGGTGAGTTGTTCTTTCATCGGTTTAATCAGATATAAGTATATAAAATAACGCAAGTACAAGAGAATATAGCAAGAATTTCTAAAGTCCTAATCCGATATCAATATATAATAGAGAGAGAAGGGATCGGGATACCGTAACGCAGGCTCCCTGTCTGTCGGGAAGATTCGTATCGAAGTATCCGCGTAGTGCGATGAGTTAATGCAGTCTAACTTCCTGACTGTTTCGAAGATTCGTATCGGAGCATCCGCCTGTATCGGCATGACAACGAATGAAATAGTGAGCAAACGAATTGCAAAAGACCGGAGTAACCGCCTGTGTCGGTATGACGTCAGCACCCAACCGGATTGTAAAAGCAAGGGCTGTCTCTGATTAATCAGAAACAGCCCTTGTTTATTTTATTGAAGCAGGATCAATTTGCAGAAGAAACTGAAGCCGCTTTGTTTTTTTTCTTTGAAACCATTCCGTATGCGATCGGAACCGCAACGAACAGCGTCGAATAAGTACCGATACCTACACCGACAAGCATTGCGAACGTAAAGCTACGGATCGTGTCACCACCCAGGATGAAGATACAAAGCAATACCAACGCAGTCGAAAGAGATGTACTGAACGTACGACCCAACGTAGAGTTCAATGCCTCGTTGTCGAGATCTTTCTTGTCGCGGTTCGGATACAGACCAGCTACCTCACGGATACGGTCGAAGATAACCACGGTATCATTCACCGAGTAACCGATCACGGTAAGGATCGCAGCGATGAACGACTGGTCGATCTCCATAGAGAACGGAAGGATTCCGTAGAAGATCGAGTAGCAACCGATGATCAACAATGTATCGTGAGCTACCGCAGCAATCGTACCTACGGAGAACGCAAGGTCGCGGAAACGGATCAAGATGTAAAGACCCATCGCGATCATCGCGAACAGAACCGCCCAAACCGCAGAACGTTTGATGTCGTCGGCGATAGAAGGACCAACCTTCTGGAAGCTCTGAATATTGTCAGCAACGAAGCTTGCTTCGGTCGTTCCGGAAGGAAGCAACGATTTCAAGCTTTCGAATAGTTTGTTTTCGATCTCTTTGTCCACAGTTTCCGCATCGTCAGCCACTTTGTAGTTGGTAGAGATACGAACCTGATTGTTCGCTCCGATCGTGATAACGCTCAATGAGCTACCGTCGAACGCGTTTTCAAGCATGTTGCGGATTTCGCCTGTTTTTACCGGTTGGTCGAAACGAACGATGTAGTTACGTCCACCCGTGAACTCGATACCCTGGTTCAAACCGCGGAATGCAAGCGAGATAACGCTGATCACGATCAACACGAAAGAGATGATGTAACCCATCTTACGTTTTCCGATGAAATCGAAGTTCGGTTTCACCAAGATATTCTTGCTAAGGCCAGTCGTGAACGTGATGTTTTTGATCCAACCTTTCTCAAGACCGCGTTCCAAGAAGATACGGCTCAAGAATACGGCAGTAAAGAACGAAGTAACGATACCGATCATGAATGTAGTCGCGAAACCTTTGATCGGACCCGTACCGAAGATGAACAGGATGATACCCGCGATCAATGAAGTAACGTTGGCGTCGAAGATCGCAGAGAATGCATTCGCATACGCATCAGCAACCGCTTTGCGGATATTCTTGCCAGAACGCAACTCTTCTTTAGCACGTTCGTAGATCAACACGTTGGCATCCACAGCCACACCGAGTGACAATACGAGACCGGCGATACCCGAAAGGGTAAGAACCGCGTGGAACGAAGAAAGGATACCCAAAGTGAAGAACAAGTTGATCAACAACGCAACGTTTGCGATCATACCCGGAACGACACCGTAGATACACATCATATAGATGAATAGAAGGACAAGCGCCACGATGAACGAGATTACCCCGTTTTCGATAGCTTCCTTACCTAGTGAAGGACCCACTACGTCTTCTTGAACGATACGTACTTTTGCAACCATTTTACCTGATTTCAGTACGTTCGCAAGGTCTTTCGCCTCATCGGCAGTAAAGCTACCAGAGATTTCAGAGCGTCCACCTGTGATTTCGTCGTTTACGCGCGGAGCAGAGTAAACCACATCATCCAGAACGATCGCGATCTGTTTTCCGATATTTTCTTTTGTCAGGCGAGCCCAAATCTTAGCACCTTCCTGATTCATCGCCATAGATACGGCGAAGTTGTTTGTATTCTGCTGGAAGTCTTCGCGCGCATCGGTGATTACATCCCCTTCAAGAGCAGGGCGACCGCTACGGCCACTCTGTTTTAGCGCGTAAAGTTCGTAATACTGATCTTTCGGATCGATCGCTTTCACAGACCAAGCGAAAACCAGATTACGTGGAAGCATTTCGCGAACCTGTTTTGTTCTCAACATTTCGTTGATCGCAGCCGTATCCGGATAAGCAGCGAAACCTACCGAAGAACCCGGAGCAAGCTGACCGTTGTATTGGTTGATCTGAAGTTTAGCGAAAAGCGGGAATTGTTTTTCCCAGTTCGCCTGATCTTTCAAATCCGCATCCGCACCAGTAAGCGCTTCGATTTCAGCAGCCAAAGAATCGGTAGAAGAAACTACTTCCGTCGTTTCGTTTGCAAGCTGTTCGGCAGCAGCATCCGCTTTTTCTTCCTGAGCCGGAGAAAGCGCGTTCAGCTGAGCAGCGATCACCTGATTGGCAGCAACAAGCGGCTGATAGATTTCAGGCAACATGTATGTTTCCCAGAATTCCAGATTCGCGCTACCCTGAAGCAGTTTACGAACACGAGCCGGTTCTTTCACACCCGGAAGTTCGATCAGGATACGGCCGTCTTTATCAAGACGCTGGATGTTGGGAGCAACAACCCCGAAACGGTCGATACGCGTACGCAATACGTTGAACGAGTTGCTGATCGCATCGTCGGTTTCTTTTTTCAATACGCGCAACACCTCATCGTTTGAGCTGTTCGGATTGATTTTATCTTTCAACTGGAATGTGCTGAAGATCGCAGAAAGGCGAACGTTCGGATCCAGTTTTTTGTATTCGTCATAGAAAAGCGTCATGTAGCTTTCGTTGCTCGTATTCATACGTTTCGTCGCAACGGATAGCGCTTTGTTGAAGTTTTCGTCCGGATTATTATCTGATAACGACTTTAATACATCGGCAACGGAGATCTCCAGAATAACGTTCATACCGCCTTTCAGGTCAAGCCCTAAGCCGATCTGCATTTCCCGAGCTTCCTTGAATGTGTAATTCAACCAAACCTTTTCAGTCGCGATTGAATCAAGATAATAGTTTTGCTTATTAACGTCGCCACCAGCGTATTCTACTGCTTTTCGGTTATAATGGTTGGTAACAGCCGAGAAAGAAAGGTAAAATATACAGACCAGGGTGAGTAATACCGCAAAAACCTTTACGAATCCTTTGTTTTGCATTTTATTACTACTTTATGATTTTAGATTAATTTATTTCACGTTTTTTATAAAGATGCA
>CAMTOW010000225.1 GCA_947074245.1 uncultured Bacteroidales bacterium
AGATGACACAGATTATCATTAAGAATGTCGGTCCCGTTCGCTCCGTCGATATGAATCTCAACCATATCAACCTGATTATCGGAGCCCAGAGCAGCGGAAAAAGTACCATCGCCAAGATCATCAGTTTTTGTTCCTGGCTCGAAAAAGAATGTATCACCAACCTCTCTACCATCGGTTTCGTTACTACCGAAGATTTCCTCAATGAGATCGAGACGTTCCACAGCATCAAGGGCTATTTCAAACCCGACAGTTATGTGCGGTACGAATCCGATAGCTTCTTTGCCGAATACGATGGTCCGTCCGATCGGATATCTCTCCGTATAAAAGATCTCTACGCCTATCTCAAACCCAAGATATTTTATCTCCCTGCCGAGCGTTGCATCAGTTCCATACCCGGTATCGAACGAATCGAACTGCCCGAAAACAACCTTCGCAATTTCATCTTCGACTGGATATCGATCCGCAGCCACTACGAAACCCGGATGGAGATTCCGTGGCTTCGCGTCAATTATTACTTCGACAAAAGCAAAGGGGGCGACCGTGTCAGCTCGCCCGGCTATGACGTACCCTTGTCCAGTGCCTCAAGCGGCCTCAAATCGACCCTTCCTCTTATGGTGCTTGCCGATTATTTCCTGCGTTGGGTGTATGATCATGAAGAGAATCTCTCTTTCGAAAAACGCGAACGGAACTCCAAGCTCCGTCTGAAAGTTTTTTCCGACCTGGTTTTCCGGAAACTTTTCGGAAAAGATCTGCAGATGCTTGATCAGGAAGGAAATGCCTCTGCCCGGATGGACGAGGTTCAGAAACGGCTCGAAATGCGCGATCCCGAGGTGGTGCGTCTCAATGCCGAAGCGATGGATCAGATTCAGAAACTCGTTACCACCCAATACTCCAGCCTCATCATCGAAGAACCCGAACAAAACCTGTTCCCCTCTTCGCAACACGACCTGGTTTACGACCTGATCCGGATGCTAAAGGCGAATGACCGAAAAAACCACTTGACGCTCACGACTCATAGCCCCTATATTCTGTATGCGATCAACAACTGCGTATTGGGATACTTGGTGCGAAATCAGATACCCGCCGAACAGCTCGCGCAACTCAAATGCCGCGATTCGCTCATCGATCCCGCTTTGGTATCGGTCTATCAGATCACAACCGAAGGAAATCTGCAAAAGATCCAGCAGGAAGACGGTCTGATCGGCAAAAACTATTTCGACGATACGATGAAAGAGATTATGGACGATTTTTATTCACTGATCGATTATTACAATGATTAAGACGAAGATCGAACAGTCCTATCCGCATCAGAAAGCGTATATGGGCGAGAGCAACGATTCTTTTTACATTGCCGACTATACGCTTCAGACCAAAAGCAAGCGAAGTGTCGAGATCCTCAAGAACCAACCGGAGGATATCGATGCGCTGTATGTCGACAATCCCGAACGGATTCCTGTTTCCCATGTCGTGTTCAATGAAAAAAGCTTCACGAAAAATGATGGCTCTTCGGCGTCTCAATGCGAATGTACGTTCTTCCCGGAGGATGAAAATGCGTCATGGATCACCTTCGTCGAACTCAAATACAGCTACAAACACTGGAACAATCGCCACAACCTCAAGAAAGCGCGTTGCCAGCTTTTCAAGACGCGCTCCTATTACCTGGTAAACGGAATCATCGATAAGAACAAGCGCAGCTATCTCATCGCCTCGATGCCGCTTCAGGATATCCCGTTCGCTAACTTCCAGATTACTCAGGATTATCTGATCCGTTTACGCAAACGCCATAATGTGGTGCTCAAACTTACCAATCATCTCGTTATCCGAAAAGACCGGGTGTATTGATTCCGCGTTGCGTCTGATCCCAAATGAGGGGTTAGCCACGGGCTTGCGGTTTCTTTGTTGTTAAAAACGAAGAACATATTGTCCTTTTTATCCGATAATCTCTCCTCTACCCTGTGAAAAATACCCATCATAGCTAAATAATGACTTAAAGTGAATGCTCATTCAAATAAATCATCCGATTATCGAACATCTTTCGTAAATTTGCCGTTCTAAAAGCAAACCAGCAATTTTACTGAAGAATATGGGACTGTATGATAATTCCCGCGTCATTACGGAGACGGTTAAGAAGCTCTCGGAAAAAAACTCCTATCAAGGGCTGTGCCACCAACACAGGGATGGGGCTCCTCTTCCGTCGGGCGAAGTTCTTTCAGAGATTATATCAATTGCCCGGGCAATCCTTTTTCCCGGTTTTTTCGGTAAATCCATCATCAATACCGGTACCATCAGCTATCATTTGGGTGTAAATACAGAACGCCTCTACGAATTGCTCTACGAACAGATCCTTGCCGGGTTGTGCTTCGTTTGTGATTGTGAGGAGTCAAACGTGCGTTCTGTCGAAGAGATGCGCCGCGAAGCGATGGAAAAGGCGATTGATTTTATCGAGTACCTTCCCGAACTCCGCTCGGTTCTATCTACCGATGTGGCAGCTGCTTTTTACAATGATCCCGCCGCACACAGCCAGGCCGAAATCATTTTTTGTTATCCGGGCTTACGTGCCATCTGCAATTATCGGATCGCCCATAAGCTTCTCGAACTCGACGTACCGTTCATACCGCGCATCATCAGCGAAATGGCGCATTCCGAAACCGGAATAGACATCCATCCCGCTGCGAAGATCGGCTTGTCCTTTACGATCGATCATGGTACGGGGGTCGTGATCGGAGCGACGTCTATCATTGGCAACAACGTGACCATCTATCAGGGGGTTACGCTCGGTGCGAAGAATTTCCCGCTGGATGACGATGGCAACCCGATCAAAGGAATTCCGCGACATCCGATTATCGGAGACAATGTGATCATATACTCCAATGCGACCATATTGGGACGCATCACGATTGGTGATAATGCGGTTATTGGCGGTAACCTTTGGGTTACGCAGGATGTTGCTCCCGGAAGCCGTGTTCAGCAACCTCGGCCGCAGAAATAATACAGAAATAAAAAAGTTTATATACAACAGCCCGTTTAGAGTAACGGCATAAGAAAAAGACAAAGTGGTGAAGACTGAAAAATTTGAAATGATTGCCAAGACGTTCCAGGGTCTGGAAGATGTATTGGCTCAGGAAATTATCGCCATCGGTGGCGAAGAAGTTGAAATGGGTAAACGTATGGTTTCGTTTATCGGCGACAAAGAGCTGATGTACAAAGCCAACCTGCACCTTCGTACTGCCCTGCGCATCCTGAAACCGATCCTGACCTTTACGGCCTCCAATACCGACGAGGTTTATGAAATGATCAAAGCGGTTGAATGGGACAAATACATATCCAGAAACCAGACGTTTACGATCGACTCGGTAGTTTTTTCCGACAATTTCCGTCACTCTAAATTCGTTACGTATCGCGCTAAGGATGCGATCGCCGATTACTTCCAAGAGAAATACGGTGAACGTCCTTCCGTACGCCTTACCAATGCCGATCTTTGTCTGAATCTGCACATTGCCGGGCATACGTGTACGCTTTCTCTCGATTCATCGGGCGAATCGCTTCACAAACGCGGATACCGCGTGAACCAGACGGAAGCTCCGCTGAACGAAGTGCTTGCTGCTGGTATGATCCTGAAAACAGGTTGGGACGGAAGCAAAAACTTTGTCGACCCGATGTGTGGTTCCGGTACATTGCTGATCGAAGCTGCGCTGATCGCGACCAATACGCCTCCGGGAATCTATCGTCAGGGATTCGGATTCGAAAAATGGAGCGACTACGATGAAGAGTTGTTCGATAGCCTTTACAATGACGAATCTTCCGAAAAGGAATTCGAATATAAGATCTATGGTTCGGATATCTCTCCGAAAGCCATTTCGATCGCTGAAGAGAATCTGAAATCAGCGGGGATGTCTCGTTATGTAACGCTGAAGACATTGCCGTTCCAGCAATACGTGACTCCTCCTCAAAATGCGGTCTTGGTTATGAATCCTCCGTATGGAGAGCGTATCTCTTCTAGAGATATCCTTTCTCTGTATGAGATGATCGGTACCACGTTGAAGCATGTATTCAAAGGATATGAAGCTTGGATTCTGAGCTACCGCGAAGAGTGTTTCGAAAAGATCGGACTTCGTCCGTCTGAGAAATTCGAATTGATGAATGGTGGTCTTGACTGTCAGTTCAGAAAATACGAGATCTTCGAAGGGAAACTGAAAGATTTCAAAGCGGAAGGTGGCGAGTTCACCAAAGACCGTGAAGAGATCGAATTGGGCGACGATTTCAAAAAGAAACGTGAGTTCCGCAAATCAATCTCTGCTGACCGTAGAGGTGCGCCTGCTCGCAAATCACGTCCCGATTCACGCGAGTTCCGCACAGGTGGCGGAGCAGGAAACGCGCGCCGTGAGAATACGTTCAAAAAGAGCAGAGAAGAGCGCTTCTCCGGTTCTGAAGAAGGTACGGAAGGACGCAAGGAAGGTTTCGAAGGACGCAAAGATCGCTTCTCCGGCGAAAGACGCTTCGAGAAAAGAGAAGGTCGCTTTGAAAAACGTGAAGGCCGTTTCGAAAAACGCGAAGGTCGCTTCGAAAAGCGTGAAGACCGTTTTGGAAAA
>CAMTOW010000226.1 GCA_947074245.1 uncultured Bacteroidales bacterium
ATAACTCCTGACGTTGAAATCATCGAAATCGAAACAGAAGGCATTATGATTGGCGCAAAACCCGGATTGGGCGATAACGATAACTCGGGAAACCCAAACAGCGCGGGCGATTCCGATGCATCATTCAGAACTTCATGGGGTAAAGATGCTTATTGATTCCTCTATCGATAAAATAAAAGCGGAATGTCAAATTTGACATTCCGCTTTTATTTTATTCAAATCTTCAAAATCCCCTCACAGCGCTCCATCAACAATGGATGATGAGTAATATAAATCAGCGTCTTTTGCGGGAAATGATTTCTTATATTGTCTAAGACCTGCAATTCCGTATCCGGATCTAAAGCGGATGTTACTTCATCGAAAAGCATAATCTTACCCGAACGCAACAAGGAACGAGCTATCGCGAGACGTTGAGCCTGACCTTCGGACAAACCGCCTCCCCCTTCGGAAAGATAGGTATCCAGACCCGACGATAAGTCGTAAACAAAGTCAGCACATGAAATCTCCAGCACATGGTGAAGTTCATGATCGGTCGCATCCGGATTACCAAGAAGCAGGTTTTCACGAATCGTACCACTAAACAAGGTATTGCCTTGGGGAACATAAACAAAGGTCTGAGCCGGTTGGCCCGCTCGAATCGGATAAACGGATTCGGATGTATATAACTCCAGAGACCCATTCTCCGGCTCTAATAATCCGAGAAGCAAGCGCAATAGAGTCGTTTTACCCGCACCTGTTTCGCCAACGACAGCCGTACTGCTACCCGGTTTAAAATCAAAAGAGATACCCGACAACACATATTCCGACTCCTTTTCATAGCGAAATGTAAGATCACGCAAACGCAATCCATCGGGAATAACATCTTCTGATTTACCATCATCTCGATCAGGATCGGAAGGCAGCTCTTCCAATTGACGGATTCGTTCGGCAGCGACCCAGGCATTGATGAATGTGGGGACATAAAGAACCAGATCGGCTGCAGGACGTTGAACACGACCGATCAATTGTAAAAAGGCGGTCATCGTACCGAATGTTATTGCTTCTATATTCAGATTATAAGCTCCCCATAGAAAAACGATCAGATAACCCGTACTGAATCCGGCAGAAAGAATCAGATGGGACGCGAGTGACAGGCGAGTTCTCTTCCAAACATTTCCTAAATAAGAGCGCTGAAGACCGATTAACTTTTCCGCCATATAATTACTTTGCCGAAAAGTTTTGATAACCAAACGGTGACGGAAGCTCTCTTGAACAAGCGATTGCATCCGAGCATCATCTTCACGTATCAGACGCGCATATCTACGCATTGGTTTTACATACAGTTTACTGAAGATCAGAAAAAGCGGAAAGAGAAGAATAATAACACCGGCCAGTCGTCGATCTAAAAGTTGCAGATAAAACAAGGATGCCAACAGCTGAAAAATAGTCACGAGAAATCCGGGTAAAACCGAAGTAACCATACCCGAGACGGTTCCGACATCTGTCGTAAGACGGGAAACCGTATCCCCCGTATGATAACGCTCCAATTCATTCCAGCGTGTAAGCATAAGTTTTCGATAAAGCGTATGACGAACCCGATTGGAGGTTTGAGAAGCAAACATTCCATTAAACCATCCGTCTATCAACTGAATAATCAACTGAAGAAAAAGAAGGCCCCCCGCCCACAGGGATGCAACGAAAAGATTGCCGTCGACCGAATGAGTAGCAACGTCTACGACACGTTTCGTGGCGACGATGAAGAGCATTGAAACAACAACTTCGACCACACCAAGCAGCGTAACTGATGCGATCTTCATCCGGATACCCCGACTCAACGAAACGAACCAACGAATCATCGGAACTAAATCGTTCTGAAAAAACGAAATTGGCTTTTTCATAAGATACGGGTTGGTGCGATCTGTTTCAAAACGGAATTGACAGTTGTCTTCAAGGGCAGGAATATTGCTTCGAGCGGACTAAGCCGGAACATCCGAACAGAGCGTTCGGCAATGATTCCAAACGAGAAAAGTTTACGAAAAGGGGCAAAACGAGGTGATCGGGCACGCACGTTCCGAACCTTACCGAAGTTTCCGCATGAGAATATATCATTGATCAGATGCCCGGCTTGATGATGATCTTTCGCTCTCAGCTTCCAGGGAAACTTCTCTTCTGGAAAACCGAGATAGTCGATCAGTAGCGCTCCGAAAACATCCGCCATGCCTTTTACTCCCAATTTCTCAAATTGTTTTTGCAATTCAATCGAATCGTACAAGCCATGAGAAACATACAGTAGACGAGCCCAGTCACAAATCTGACGCAAACCGATCCCATCGACCATAAAATGTTTCGAAATATGAAGAAAAATATAAATCAGATTCAACTCTACGGACAATACACGGACGCGCTCATCACCGAATGAAAGTGTATCTACCCCATTGCGGACATCATTCTCAAACATAGATTTGAAACGCAGATATCCGATTGGATTGGAAAGGGGGGCTATTCGGGGAATAAACTCAATACTGATACCTTTCCAAACAAAAACAGAATTTAAGCCTTGCATTTCGACGGATACGTTTTCTAAATCAGCGACAGTCCGAAGAAACTCACTCATCCCTTCGACACCGACATACCAATCAATATCACCGCAAGAACGATGAGCAGGGTTGACATAACTACGCGCGATACCTTGTCCCTTAAGCAGAATCGGAGTTACTCCGCAAGATCTTGCTGCTCGGTTAAGCTCAGCGACAGTCAGATCTTGACGACGGTTGAACTCTTCTATCTTAGAGACTTCTGCAAACCACTTCATCAGCAAATTGCGGGAAGGACGCAGAGTTAGAGGCAGTTTTTCCATTCCATCAAAAACCAAGGCCGAAACGGTCTGTTCGCGGGATAATTGATAAATCCGATCCCAATCGACAAAGGATGAGTTTTCAAAAAGCACAGGATCAGGAACTCGATCCCATAATCCTGCACGGAGCAGTTCGAGGAAATAGCCTTCCATGACTTTGATGCGATTAAATAATAACTATACCTGCATTCTGCCATTTTTCCGATAAACGGATACAATCGGCAAGAGCCTCATCATAGGATACATCATAGTTCTCGGTGAGCAATGATGCCATCGCTTCAGCATCGAACTCGGCATTGAGCGCGTTCCATAAGAATGCGGATGTTTCATTCATACTGATGATGCGACTGAAATTTATATTATCGGAATCTTGAGAAACAATGACATGTTCGCCTCCTATTGTGCGCAGAATCAAACCTTCTGTTTTTTTCATTTCTTAATTTTTTCAAGTAAACTATATAAGCGTAATAAAATGCTTCGTGCCGGAAATAGGAACTTCCAAAGAAGCGACAATGCAATGAATATCGAACTTTCAGAAGAAAAGGTTCGATTGCGACGGATCAGGTGTGTTACAATTCCTGCCACATCGTGCATATCGACTCGTTCGGGAATTCCACAATTCCCATCCCCTCTCAAAAGCAGCATTTGATGAGATTCAGTCTTTAAATAGCGATGAAGAACAACTCTTCCGTAAGTATCTTTAGCAAAAAGAATGGAATAAGGTTTCAGTAGCGATTTATCGAACGCAGTTAATACGACTCGGTCTCCTCGATTATGAAGAAAAGGACGCATACTGAAGCCTTTTACGGGAATCGTAACCTGCTTTCCCTCTTTGATCAGACTGAAAACCTGATCAAAGAACATATCATGATCAAGCGATATGCTCCGATGAGCCAAAGATGATTTTTTTTCAGACATCTTTCTTTATGGTTTCATAACACAGACGGGCTGCCTGTATATCCGGAAGGCAATCCAATTCAAATGAGGATGAGCACTCAACCAATCTGGAAATCGTATCACAAACAGGATCATAATAGCGTTTATCCCATTTAATAGACGATGCAGAAGCCAAAATTTTCGCAAAGGATGGAATCACGGACAATGACCGGATCGCATTCTGCGGCGCCTGACGTAAGAAAACAAATGCTCCGAGAGGACAACGCACATCCCGATAACAGTTCGTCTTACCACTCCAGGGAGAACCATAGACAAAGGCTTGATTTTCCTCAATGCGTACGATGGGATTATCATCATTCAGAAGCGAAGTGTTTTCGATCTGATCGAGCCACAATCGTGAATGAGTACTTTTGCCCGTTCCGCTTTTTCCCAAGAACAGATAGCCGACACCGGACTTCTCGATTACGGAAGCATGCATCAATAATGTATTGAACCTTGCAGATGCAAAGGTATAGGGAATCATCAAGACATTTTTTAAAACCGAATAGTCAACCGAATCATTCCCGGAGAGAGAAAGAAAAGCTTGGGTGAAATTCTCGTGACATTCCAACACAAAAGGCTCTTCGTATTTATCCAATAGGAATACGATAGTATAACCTTCCTCTCGTTCAAAAAAAATGAACTCAGTTCCCTCCCAATGGTATCGATATCGTTCGGTTCCGGTTATTTTGCGTGATGATTCTTCTATATATAAGGAAAGCAGCGGCTGGTTCAAACAAGTTAATGTTTCAAATGGAAGGAGTTTTTCACTAAGTTCATTAACGGAACCCATTCTTACTGCTACAGGAGTATTTG
>CAMTOW010000227.1 GCA_947074245.1 uncultured Bacteroidales bacterium
ATCCACTAAAACATATCATTGTGAAAAACTACTCATTTACCAGATTTTTCATCGAAAGGCCGATCTTTTCATCTGTGCTTTCGTTGCTGGCTGTTTTAGCGGGGTTGTTTTCATTAAAATCTCTGCCGATCGCCCAATATCCAGATATCACTCCTCCGACGGTAATGGTCTCTGCCACTTATCCGGGAGCCGACCCGACATTGGTCGCAACTACCGTAGGTGCTCCGATTGAGGAAGCCGTAAACGGGGTAGAAGGCATGATTTATATGAACTCTACATCGACACAAGGGAATTATTCTCTTACAGTCACATTCGAAGTTGGAACAGATATCGATATGGCATCGATCAATGTACAGAATAAGATCAATACCGTATTGAATACGTTGCCGTCACCGGTTATCAAACAAGGCGTAACAGTTCAGAAAGCCGCGTCCAATATGTTGTTGATCATCAATCTATTGTCTAGAGACTCGATTTATGACGCGTTGTATCTGACAAACTATGCGACACTGAATATCGATCAGGAGTTGGCCCGTGTAGAAGGTGTAGGGCAAGTAATGTCATTCGGAGCCGGAGACTATAGTGTACGTATTTGGATGGATCCTGAGATATTACGAATTCGTAAAGTTTCGGCTGACGATATCTACCAGGCTATTTCGGAACAGAATATTAATTCGACAGCCGGATCGGTGGGAAATCCTCCGGGTGCGAACGGAATTATGTTTCAATATACGTTGGTGTCTCAAGGAATGCTGACCGATATATCTCAATTTGAGAATATCATCGTTCAATCATCCGAAACGGGACAATATTTGAGGTTGAAAGATGTCGCTCAAATCGAATTAGGTAGTATCGATTACTCACAGTTAGCATCATATATGGGACAACAGACGGCTTTAATAGCGATTAGTCAGTTGCCGGGGGCAAATGCCTTGGATGTTGCAAACCGTTCGAAAGAACGAATGGATGAACTGGCTTCATATCTGCCTGATGGTGTTTATTACGATGTCGTATTGAATACGACCACCTTTATCACCGATTCGATTCAGGAAGTGATCAAGACTTTCTTTGAAACCTTATTACTGGTAATCATCGTAATTATGTTTTTCCTTCAAAATTGGCGGGCAATCATTATTCCTACGATTACGATTCCGGTATCCTTGATCGCGACATTTGCGGTAATGGCCTTACTCGGCTTCTCTATAAACCTACTTACTCTATTTGGTTTGATCTTGTCGATAGCGATTGTGGTGGATGATGCCATTGTGGTGGTGGAAAACTCCGTCAGGATCATGGAGGAAGAGAATAAAGACATAAAAACAGCCGTAGAACAAGCTATTGCCGAGTTGATCGGACCGATTATCGCGATTGACCTTTGTATGATGGCTGTGTTTATTCCGACATCGTTCATTCCGGGTATTACCGGGCAGTTGATCAAGCAGTTCGCTTTGACGATTGCAGCATCAACCATTATTTCGGGATTTGTTTCGATAACGCTTACACCTGCATTATGCGCTCTTTTCTTACAAAAAATGGAGCCGAGCAAATTCTTTCTTTTCAGATGGTTTAACGTCGGATACGAAAAAGTACGTGTGTTCTATGACAAAGCGATGAAGTATCTTCTCAGTCATGTATATATTGCTATGGGTATTTTTGTCATTCTATCGGGTTTAGCTCTTTATAAATACACGAAACTCCCTACAACATTTATCCCGACCGAAGATCAAGGATATTTCCTTGTTATGGTTCAATTGCCGGATGGGGCATCCGTGGAACGAACCGATGCCGTAATTAATCAGATCTGTAAGGATTATATCAATACAATGCCGGAAGTGAAAGACTATAATACGATTGCCGGTTATAGTTCTATGGGAGGAACGCAAAGTAATAGCGGTATGATTTGGGTAATCCTGAAAAATTGGTCGGAACGAAAAGGCAAAGACCAATCCGCAATGGCGCTCGTTAAACGGATCAATGAAGAAGCATATATGGGAGTGCCACAAGCAACCGTTTACGCCATTGATCCACCAGCAATTCCAGGACTCGGGACAACCGGAGGTTTGACATTCGAATTGCAGGATATCAATAACTAT
Source organism: uncultured Bacteroidales bacterium (assembly GCA_947074245.1). Taxonomy (GTDB): domain Bacteria; phylum Bacteroidota; class Bacteroidia; order Bacteroidales; family JAUNSR01; genus JAUNSR01. The sequence continues at coordinate 2,094 of CAMTOW010000227.1, forward strand.
GGCCCTCAGGCGCTTTATCAGGCTTATCTGTCGTTGCAGGAAAGTGTGAAATCGGAGCCTTCCATAGCGAGCTTGAATACGTTTTACAGTCCTGACGTTCCACAGTATCTTGTAAAAATAGATCGTGATAAATTAAGGATGCTCGGGCTTACATATAATTCGGTAGCCAGTGCGATGGCTTATTTCCTGGGATCCGCTTATGTGAACGACTTTGTTGATTTCGGACGTGTATATCAGGTAACATTAGCGGGACAAGCTATGGCAAGAACGACCATCAATGATGTCATGAAATTAGGGGTAAGAAACTCAAACGGGGATATGGTACCATTTTCTTCTTTTGCGACATTCGAATATCAGACGGCACCATCTTCGATTAATCGCTATAATCTCTATTCTGCGGCTGAAGTCGATATCAATATCGCATCTTCTGCAAGTTCGGGAGAGGGTATTACGGCGATGGAAAATCTGGTTCAGAAGGAGTTGGGTAAGAACTTCGGATATCAATGGACCAGCACGGCATATCAAGAGTTACAATCAGGCAGTTCGATGGGTATGATTTTCTTATTGGCATTCTTGGTGGTGATATTGGTATTGGCTGCCCAATATGAATCTTGGACAAATCCGATTGCCGTAATCTTGAGTGTACCGTTCGGAGTGATGGGTATCGTTATCGGTTGTATGTTATGGGATTTACCGGTCAGTGTATATACTCAAATCGGTCTGATTCTATTGATTGCTTTATCAGCCAAGAACTCGATTCTGATCGTTGCCTTTGCACGAGAAAATCGAATGAACGGCGTTCCGATACGTCAGGCTGCACTAGATGGCGGAAATATTCGACTACGTCCGATCCTAATGACTTCTATGGCATTCGTGTTTGGAGTTATGCCGCTGATGTTTGCAACGGGAGCAGGAGCGCAAAGCCGAATCTCCTTAGGAGTTGCTGTGGTATTCGGTATGGCTATAAATGGTATTTTCGGTACCTTATTCGTTCCAAACTTCTATGAACTGATGCAATGGCTTGAAGAGAATGTCTTGCAAAAAGCTAAATGGAATCGGTTGAAAGCTCAATTCTCAAAAAACAAAGATGTCAAACCTGAAATCTAATTTTTGAATATGAGCATAATCGCTGATATCAGAATATAAAAAAGAGAAACTTCTCATATAAGGGAAGTTTCTCTTTTTTTATGGTTAGCCTTAAATAATTTCAAATTATAAGTTTGAGACTTTGAATCCTACGAATACCGAGCGGGGTGTCGTCGGACCATAGAAATATTTTGAATCTCGCATTTCGCCTTGATCATAATTTTTCTGACGACTATCGAAAATATTCTGTATACCGGCATTCAATTGCAAGTTAACTCCTCTCATCACTTTAAAGTCATACGCCGCTTTAAAGTTTAGATCGAAGAATCGCTTTGAGCGTTCGATCCGGTCTTCCTCAATCACACCCGCAAAGTGAGGGATCCACATTTTACCGGTATAGGTTCCGTTGGTGACAAGTTGTAGCTTTTTCCAAGGAAATAGTGTCAGGGTCATATATCCGTAATCATCGGGAGTACGAAGCATGTTTTTTATCGGTTCTAACGATTCATCTTCCGACCAGGCTTCTGCTTCCAGATACATACTCTTCTGATAGGTGAAACCAAGCTGAAGTTGAAGCAGATTCCCATAAGCGATCTTTCCATCAATATTTAATCCGTAGACATCTGCTCCACGTCCGTTTCTACGTTCCAAATAATGTTCATCCTCATTTAGTGTAACTTGTTCAAGTACAAAAACATTATCTAATCGTGTATAGAAACCTTCTAAAAGTAAATTGAATTGCCAATTATCCAGATTCTTATATAGATCTATCGAACCGCTATAGCTATAAGATCTTTCCTCTTTTAGATTGTCTGCCAGTATAATCCTTTGCTTTTCACCACCCACAGCCGCGACATGTAAATCTTCATCATAGTCTTGAGGAGCACGGAATCCCGTTGAAAACGTAAGGCGGCCTTGTATCATATCACTCGGTTTATAAAGAAGATTGATACGTGGGCTTGCGATCAACCGATCTATCAGATTGTGCTTATCTAAACGGATACCGGCTAATACGCTAAATTTATTTCCGGTCCATTCGCTTTGGAAGAAACCACCACCGATATGAACATCTTGTTTTAAGAAATAGGGTGTTTCTTCCGGAGCCGCAACTAACTGTTTGTCTGTAAGTGAATTGGTTTGGTATTCGACTCCGTAAGTGAAATTAGCTGGAGAGAATAACAAATTGTCAAACTTATTAGTAGCCATAGCCCCGGTAACCCAAGTAAGGTCGTTACTTTTACCATAGGCAAAAGGATCTAATCCCGCACCGTAATAACTTGACCGTCCGATATGTTGCATGGATCCATATACTGAAACTTTGTGGTTGTAGTCTTTGAGAAACATATCATAGGTAATACCACCGCCATCTATGTTAGGATCGTTTGGTTTACAAAGCTCAT
>CAMTOW010000228.1 GCA_947074245.1 uncultured Bacteroidales bacterium
AGGGATACCGATTCCTGGATTTTATTTGTTAAACAAGCCCCTTACGGACACACAATTACTCCTTATACAATCTAATAATCAACTCATTACAGATAATAATCGAACATCATCGGTTATTCATTATTGTTAAAGCAGATATTTAATATTTGATTAACATATTTCAGCAGAAGTAATAAGGAACAAATAAAATACTAAATCGAACATTAAATATACACCTATATATAAAGGCTTATTTTAAATTTGCATTTTGATTTTCAATACGATATAATGGAACAACTATTATTAAGCGCTATACATGCGGCATTAGAAGCCGGAAACGCAATCGATCTTATATATAATGATCCGAAAAGTGATTTTGGCATTGAACGGAAAAGTGACAACTCACCATTAACCATTGCCGATAAAAAAAGCCATAATGTCATTATCAGTTATCTGAAAGATACACCCTATCCCATTCTGAGTGAAGAAGGACGTATGATTCCATACGAAGAACGAAAACAATGGAACACCTTATGGATCATCGATCCATTGGATGGCACCAAAGAGTTCATTAAAAAGAATGGAGAGTTTACTGTAAATATCGCTCTTGTTGAGAATGGAACTCCTGTTTTAGGCGTAATTTATCTACCCGTCAAACGCACGCTTTATTTCGCAGCTAAAGGGATTGGTTCATTCAAAACGGAAGTCAACTCTATTTGCAACCAAAGTTTGAACGAATGGATCGAAGCTTCTCAGAAACTTCCCATATCAGATGATTCACGACCTTTCCGAATCGTCGCATCACGATCGCATTGCAGTGAAGAAACGATGGCGTTCATCTCGCAAGTAGAGCTTCAGTACGGAAAAGCCGAACTTGTATCAAGCGGAAGTTCGATTAAAATATGTATGATTGCCGAGGGATCGGCTGACATTTATCCACGCTTCGCTCCCACTATGGAGTGGGATACGGCAGCAGGACACGCTATCGCATTATATGCAGATAAACAAATCTATCAACAGGATAATACAACTCCTGTCATTTATAATAAACCGGACCTACTCAATCCTTGGTTCATCGTCCGGTAAATATTTTCGCAACTAGTCACAATTTTGCTTATTATGAGTGGACAAGGTATTTTCGTCTTAATTCTTATTGTCTCAATGATACTGATCCTAATCAAGGATCGCATGCGTCCGGGCATGACTTTATTTTCAGTCGTCATCATCATGATGGCAGCGGGCGTAATTGATGCTAAAGAGGCTTTAGCAGGGTTCAGCAATCGGGGGATGATTACCGTCGGGCTTTTATATCTGGTCAGTGAGGGAGTGAGACGAAGCGGCTCGTTGAATAAATTCGCGGCGATCATGTTGCCCCATAAGAAAACAAAAATGTCGGCATTGCTCGGTCGGATGCTCTTTCCTGTATCTGCGCTTTCCGCTTTTCTGAACAACACACCGATCGTCATCATCTTCGCGCCAATGATAAAGAAATGGGCAGAAACGATGAACGTTCCTTACCAGAAACTTCTTATTCCGCTTTCTTACGCGACAATTCTTGGTGGCATCTGTACCGTCATCGGAACAACGACCAATCTAGTCGTAGACGGTATGATGATCAGCGAAACCGGAAAAGGAATGCCTTTGTTTGAAATCGGGAAAGTCGGATTACCGATCGCATTGATCGGATTGGTTTACATAATCTTCTTTTCACGCTTTCTACTTCCGGGAACGCCTAAAACAGAAGCATTAAGCCAGAACGAACAGAAGGAATACTATTACGACGTAACGATTACCAAAGACAGTCATTTCATCGGCAAGGAAGTATCCAAAGGACATATTGACGCTTTGGGCGATATGCATGTCACTTCAATCATCAGTCACGGAGAGATCATCGATACAGATACTCAGATACGAAAACTACAAGAAAACGATAAACTGGTTCTTGCAGCGACATCGAAAGGACTGAATCGGTTGATTCAGACTCCCGGGCTCGCATTGAACTGCCTGCACAATTTCGATGAATCGTTTCGGGATACGGCAACACAACAGGTCGAAGCAGTCTTGGCTCCACGTTTTCCCGGAATTGGAAAAACATTGGGCGAATTCGATTTCTACCGTCATTATGGAGCCATCGTCATGGCACTTCACAGAAATGGAGAGCGAATCACCGAAGGTTTGAACAAGATTCATCTTACCGAAGGCGATAATCTGGTCTTATTGACCGACGATACATTCATGAAGGCATGGGGAGAATCGAGCGTTTTTTATTTATTATCAGAAACCGGTGAAATAGAAAAACCGGAAACATCAAAAAAACGTACCTTTGCACTGATTTTGACAGCCCTTATGATTATCGGTGCCGCAATGGGCGATATCATCAAGCTTCCATGGAATTTCAAGGTTGATATGTTATCCATGGCAGCGATTACCGCGGTAGTCATGGCCTGGACCAATATCTTCCCAGCGAAGAAGTATACCAAATTCATCAGTTGGGATGTCATGATCACGATCGCTTGCGCCTTCGCGATCAGCAAAGGAATGATGAATTCAGGTATGGCGGCATATATTGCCGAACATACAATCGGAACCGTTTATCAGCATGGGCCACATGCTGTTTTGGCCGTATTGTTTCTGATAACATGCCTATTTACGGAAGTTATCACCAATAATGCAGCAGCAGCACTCGCCTTTCCTATTGCGTTGGAAGCATCCAAGCAACTCGGAGTCGATCCAATGCCGTTTTTTGTAACGATCTGTATGGCGGCTTCGGCAAGCTTTCTAACTCCGATCGGTTATCAAACAAACCTAATCGTACAGGGGATTGGAAATTACAAGTTCAGCGATTATATAAAAGTGGGCTTACCACTTTCTTTAATAGTTTTTATTTTGTCAGTCATACTCATTCCGTTTATCTGGCCTTTTTAATTAAACAAGGAATAAATGAATAATCATATTTATCCAATTTTCGATCAGACGCTTCAACGAAACGATCGGGAAAATATGCTCAATCAAAAAGCGAAAGTAATCTGGTTTACCGGTCTATCCGGATCCGGAAAAAGCACTTTAGCCATTGCTCTAGAACGAGAGCTTCATCAAAAAGGAATCTTATGTTACCTTCTGGACGGTGATAACATTCGCACCGGAATCAACAATAACTTAGGATTTTCGGAAGCAGACCGAACAGAGAATATCCGCCGCATCGCAGAGGTTTCAAAACTATTCGCCGATTGCGGTGTAGTCGTACTCGCTGCATTTATCAGCCCGACGACCGAGATACGAAATCAAGCGTCGGAAATCATCGGGAAAGATGATTTCGTTGAAGTATTCGTCAGCACACCACTTGAAGTCTGCGAACAGCGTGACGTAAAAGGCTTGTATAAAAAAGCCCGTGCCGGAGAGATCCCTAATTTCACCGGAATATCCTCCCCTTTCGAGGCACCGGAGAAACCAGCTTTAGCCATTGATACTTCCCAATACGATATGGGCACCTGTGTAGAAATGATGTTAGACACGATTTTGCCTTTGATCGGCCATTAATTACGATAATAATTTGAATATGTCAGAATATAATTTAAGTCATCTGCGTCAATTAGAGGCAGAATCGATACACATTATCCGCGAAGTCGCTGCGGAATTTGAAAATCCAGTCATGCTATATTCCATCGGAAAAGACTCATCCGTAATGGTTCGTTTGGCCGAAAAAGCCTTCGCACCCGGAAAAGTACCTTTCCCGTTGATGCATATCGACTCTAAATGGAAGTTTCAGGAAATGATCGAATTCCGTGACCAATATGCGAAAGAGCATGGTTGGGATCTGATCGTTGAATACAATAAAGAGGCCTTTGAAGCCGGTGTCGGACCATTCTCGCACGGAAGTAAGGTTCATACCGATCTTATGAAAACCAAAGCCTTATTGGATGGTTTGAAAAAACATAAATTCGACGCAGCATTCGGAGGCGCACGTCGCGATGAAGAAAAATCACGTGCGAAAGAACGTATCTACTCTTTCCGCGATAAATTCCAGCAATGGGATCCGAAGAACCAGCGTCCTGAATTGTGGGATATCTACAATGCCCGTGTAAATAAAGGAGAATCGATCCGCGTATTTCCTTTGTCGAACTGGACAGAACTCGATATCTGGCAATATATTCGTTTGGAAAATATTCCGATCGTACCGCTTTATTTCGCGAAAGAAAGACCTGTCGTAGAGATGGACGGCACCATGATTATGGTCGATGACAAACGTATGCCAGCAGAACTGGCTGAAAAAGCAGAAATGAAGATGGTGCGTTTCCGTACATTAGGATGTTATCCACTGACCGGAGCAATCGAATCGAATGCAGCCACGATCGAAGACATCGTTGCAGAGATGATGACAACAACCAAATCGGAACGATCAACCCGTGTGATCGACTTCGACCAGGAAGCTAGTATGGAACAGAAAAAACGTGAAGGATATTTTTAACAGAACGCGGAAGTGCACAAGTCTGAACTCCAGATACTCCGGAGGAATCTGACTGTCCGCCTTCGCTTGAAAAAAACACATACCAACCCTGAAGCTCATGTACTCTTACCACACACAAGATAACGCGTC
>CAMTOW010000229.1 GCA_947074245.1 uncultured Bacteroidales bacterium
GATCCGGCGACCACCAACATCTCAACTAATCTTAACACTCTTTCCCTACACGACGCTCTTCCGATCTCGAAGAACAACCCGGTAATCGTGCAGGTTTTGGGTATCTGTTCTGCATTGGCGGTAACGGCTCAGATGGAACCGGCTCTTGTGATGTCATTGTCACTGACTGCGGTTCTTTCATTCGCAAACGTGATCATCTCATTGTTGCGTAATACAATCCCTAACCGTATCCGTATCATCGTTCAGTTGGTTGTGGTTGCGGCTTTGGTAATCATCGTAGACCAGATTCTGAAAGCGTTCGCTTACGAAGTGAGCCAACAGTTGTCGGTATTCGTAGGTCTGATCATCACGAACTGTATCCTGATGGGTCGTTTGGAGGCGTTTGCTTTGGGTAACAAACCTTGGCCTGCGTTCCTGGACGGATTGGGTAACGGGATCGGTTATTCGATCATCTTGTTGATCGTAGCGTTCTTCCGCGAATTGTTCGGTTCGGGTACATTATTCGGATATCAAGTTATTCCTGACGTGTTCTACGAAGCAGGTTATCAGAACTGCGGTCTGATGATTTTGCCTCCGATGGCGCTTATCGTGACAGGATGTATTATCTGGGTACACCGTGCTAAGAATCCAGACATGCAAGAATAATAATAACACAAACCTATAATTGAATAATGGAATATTTTGATCTTTTAATCAAGTCGATCTTTATCGACAATATGGTGTTTGCCTATTTCTTGGGGATGTGTTCTTACCTGGCTGTTTCGAAAAACGTAAAAACAGCTTTGGGATTGGGTCTTGCGGTAACTTTCGTATTGACAGTGACACTACCGGTAAACTACCTTCTTGAAACAAAAATTCTTCGTGCCGGAGCGCTTAGCTGGCTTCGTCCGGAGTTTGCAGATATCGACCTGAGCTTCTTGAGCTTCATCATGTTCATCGCTGTAATCGCTGCGATGGTACAGATCGTTGAAATGGTTGTGGAGAAATTCACACCGGCTCTTTACGCTTCTTTGGGTATTTTCTTGCCACTTATCGCCGTTAACTGTGCGATCTTGGGTGGATCTTTATTTATGCAGCAGCGTAACTTCCCGAATATCGGTGAAGCGACAATCTACGGATTCGGTTCAGGTATCGGTTGGTTGCTTGCTATCGTGGGTATTGCGGCTATTCGTGAGAAAATCACTTATTCTGACATACCTAAACCATTGAGAGGTCTTGGTATCACATTTATCATTACCGGACTTATGGGTATTGCCTTCATGAGTTTCCTTGGTATCAAACTTTAATAACAATTCATTAAAACTAAATTGAAATGACATTATTAATGATATCAACACAAACAGTCGTTGCGGCAGTGGTGATCTTCTTGATCGTTGTGCTGGCATTGGTTGCGTTGTTGTTATTTGCGAAAGCAAAACTGGTACCATCGGGAAATGTTAAGGTGGTTATCAATGGCGAAAAAGAGACCGAGACGGCGATCGGTACGACTGCTTTGGGAGCATTGCAGGATGCCGGAATTTTTCTTTCTTCTGCTTGTGGTGGAGGTGGAAAATGCGGTCAATGTCGTTGTCAGGTAGAGTCTGGTGCGGGTGAAATCCTTCCGACTGAGGTTGGTTTTTATTCTCGTAAGCAGATCAAAGACAACTGGCGTTTGGCTTGTCAGGCTAAAATCAAAGAAGATGCGATTATCCACGTACCTGAAGAGGTATTCGGTGTGAAAGAATGGGAATGTACCGTTGTTTCTAACCACAACGTCGCTTCGTTTATTAAAGAATTCGTGGTTGCGTTGCCGGCAGGTGAGCACATGAACTTCAAACCGGGTAGCTACGCTCAGATTAAGATTCCTGCATACGATCTTAAATTTACCGATTTCGAAGTGGAAGAACGTTTCCGTGGAGAATGGGATAAATTCAAAATGTGGGATCTTGCATGTAAGAATGACGAACCTACGATTCGTGCTTACTCAATGGCCAGCTATCCTGCTGAAGGCGATATCATCATGTTGAACGTTCGTATCGCGACTCCTCCGTTCGATCGTCAGAAAGGCGGATGGATGGATGTGAAACCGGGTATCGGTTCATCTTATATCTTCAACCTGAAACCGGGTGACAAGGTAATGATGTCGGGTCCTTACGGTGATTTCCACATTCAGGAAACTAAAAACGAAATGTTGTATATCGGTGGTGGTGCAGGTATGGCTCCTCTACGTGCTCAGTTGCTTCATTTGTTCAAAACATTGAAAACTACTGACCGTACGGTGACTTACTGGTATGGCGCACGTTCGAAAAATGAAATCTTCTATGAAGAGGATTTCCGTGAGATCGAACGTCAGTATCCGAACTTCAAATTCAATATCGCATTGTCGGATCCTCGTCCGGAAGATAACTGGACAGGGTATGTTGGATTCATTCATCAGGTTATCCACGATGAATATCTGGCGAAACATGATGCTCCGGAAGATATCGAATATTACATGTGTGGACCTGGTCCGATGGCAAAAGCTGTAGAGAAGATGCTTGACGATCTTGGTGTACCGCGCGAAATGTTGTTCTTCGACGACTTCGGTGCATAACCCGAATATCCAGAATATATGATAAGGCTGAATCAGAATAAATCTGATTCAGCCTTATTTTTTGTCGGTTATTGAAAAAATAAACCCCGGAATCGATTCAGGATTCCGGGGTGAAAAACACATAAGTCTGGATTCAATAATCAAAATAGATAACAAAATATTTTTTAATCGATCAGAACAGATATTGTCCGTTCAGATCATAGCGCAGTTTAATTTCTTTTTTATTCTTTCCTTCGAGTTTTACCAAATAATGAACATCCATGCGTTCTACTTCGGTTATGGTATATTCACCAAAATCGTCACGAAGGCTAGTCAACATCTGACCCGGTAGCATCTGCAATCTGTCCAAAGGAATTCCCTTGTCGTTTTCAATTTCTATCCAATAACCGTCACGGCCGAATTTGATCTCGGTTCCGTCTTTAAATTCAACTTCAGCTTTTCGTGTTCCCTCGACCATGATATAGTCGATTGTCTGATCGGCATAGTATTGTTTAATAAATTCTTGCGATAAAGCTGTCAGATCGGTCAGTTTCGCATTTCGGTTCTTTTGCGCCTGTATTGATGGAACAAAAGCAAGACTGAACAGCATAAAAGCAAGTAATGAGATTCCAAGCTTTTTCATATGTTAAGGTTTAGGTTCATATATTTAGAATACTCTTATACAACACTTATGCATTTGAAAATGTTTTATGGGCTGTGAGAAAGAGTAGAGGTCAAATCGATAATTCATTTGATAAAATTGATACATTTGTTATAAATCAAATCATTAGGAACTATGTTTACAAAAGAACTTTTGCCGGAATTGCGGCTTCGTTGGAAGAAAATACAAGCTTTGATGAAAGCGGAAAAGACCGATGTCTGTATTTTTTGCGATTCGGTAAATCTATATTATACGGCCGGAAGGGTATTCAGCGGTTATGTATATCTTCCCGTAGAGGGGGAGCCGTTGTTTTTCGTGAAACGACCCTCCGTTTTTTCAGAAGGTAATATTATTTATATTCGGAAACCGGAAGATATTCCGGCAAAGATTGCTGAATTAGGAATGACAGCCCCTACGGTGATCGGGTTGGAATCCGATACGTTGAGTTATAATGAGTATGTTCGTATGGCTGCTTTATTTCCGGAGGCAAAACAAATCAATTCGAACCTATTGATACGAAGAGCCAGAGCGGTGAAAACTCACTACGAAATTGAGAAGATGAAAGAGTCGGGACGGAAACATGCTGCAGTATATGCTCATGTTGAGTCAGTTTTCAAAGAAGGAATGACGGATGACGAGCTGAGCATTGAACTTGAATATATTTCCCGTCGTTTAGGAAACTTAGGGCTATATCGAATCTTCGGAACTTCAATGGAGATATTTATGGGTAGCGTCTTAGCGGGTCCGAATGCAGACAATCCTTCTCCATACGATTTCTCTATGGGTGGTGAAGGAATGGATGCTTCCTTGCCGGTTGGTGCGAACGGTACGCTTTTGAGACCGGGTATGAGTTTGATGATCGATATGGGAGGAAACTTTAATGGTTATCAAACGGATATGACACGTGTATTTTCGATTCGTCAGCTTACGAACCAATTGGCTCTAGACGCTCATCAGTTGTCCATTGATATACAGGAAGAAGTGAAACGTATGGCTCGTCCGGGTGTTGCCGTGAAAGATCTTTATGAAATGGCAATGGAGAAAGTAAAAGAGCATAATATGGAACATTATTTTATGGGCCATCGTCAGAAAGCAGGTTTTATCGGTCATGGTGTGGGTATCGAGATCAATGAGCTTCCGGTTATCTCGGCACGCTCCAAGGACGTGCTGGAAGAGGGGATGACGTTTGCTTTGGAGCCTAAATTTGTCATACCGGGAGTAGGAGCTGTAGGAATAGAAAATACATTTCTTGTTACGGCAGATGGCTTAGAAGCTCTGACTGTATTTGATGAAGAGATTAAAGAGCTGATTTGAATCTTTCGTTTTGTTTTTCGT
>CAMTOW010000230.1 GCA_947074245.1 uncultured Bacteroidales bacterium
CCAGGACCCCAACATTAAAAGTGTTGTGCTCTACCTGCTGAGCTAGCGAATCAACGATAGTGCTTTGTTTCAAAAGCGATGCAAAGGTATGTCTTTTTTCTTTACTTCCAAATTTTTCTGCCTGGCAAAAATAGAGTGTTTTTATTACTCGATTGAAAATAAGGAAAGTAACTTCTTTAAAATTTTTATTTTTAATATTTAAAAGGATTTATATATCTATTTTTGATAACGTATTTCTATCGATCGGAACTTTTAAAAGTTTTAGCGAATCGTTCGGCAATGAGTCTTAACGAATGTTGCGCATTTCGGCGCTCGCCTTTAATTCTCTATATTTGTATCGCTGAAGAAAACTATTCAAAAACAAATAATACAATCAATTCATAAAAATGGCAGACGATAAGAAAGTTATTTTTTCGATGGTGGGTGTGAGCAAAATCTATCCGCCGCAAAAACAGGTATTGAAAAATATCTATCTTTCCTTTTTCTACGGAGCGAAAATCGGTATCATCGGTTTGAACGGATCCGGTAAATCGACCTTGTTGAAGATCATCGCGGGAATCGAAAAGTCTTTTCAGGGCGAAGTGGTATTTTCTCCGGGATATACGGTAGGCTATTTGGAGCAGGAACCGCATTTGGATGAAACCAAAACCGTACGCGAAATCGTGCAGGAGGGTGTGCAGCCGATCGTAGACACTCTGAAAGAGTATGAAGAGATCAACGAAAAATTCGGATTGCCCGAATATTATGAAGATTCCGATAAGATGGATCAGCTGTTTGCGCGTCAGGCCGAACTGCAGGATATCATCGACGCTACCGACGCGTGGAATCTGGATAACAAACTGGAGCGCGCGATGGATGCGTTGCGTTGTCCGCCGGAAGATCAGCAGGTTAAATTCCTGTCGGGTGGTGAGCGCCGCCGTGTGGCATTGTGTCGTTTGTTGCTTCAGCAGCCCGACGTCTTGTTGCTCGATGAGCCTACCAACCACTTGGATGCCGAATCGATCGACTGGTTGGAGCAGCACTTGCAACAGTATCCGGGTACGGTAATCGCGATTACGCACGACCGTTACTTCCTGGATCACGTGGCAGGATGGATTCTGGAGCTGGATCGCGGCGAAGGTATTCCATGGAAAGGAAACTATACGTCGTGGTTGGAGCAAAAAACCAAACGTATGGAGCAGGAAGAGAAACAGGCCAGCAAACGTCGCAAAACGCTTGAGCGTGAGTTGGACTGGATCAATATGAGCCCGAAAGCGCGTCAATCAAAAGGAAAAGCGCGTCTGAACTCGTACGATCGCTTGCTGAACGAGGATCAGAAAGAACGTGAAGAGAAATTGGAGATCTTCATCCCGAACGGTCCGCGTCTGGGTAACAAGGTGATTGAGGCATCGAGCGTGGCGAAAGCTTACGGCGATAAGATCTTGTTTGAAGATTTGAACTTCATGTTGCCTCCGAACGGTATCGTGGGTGTGATCGGGCCGAATGGTGCGGGTAAGACTACGATGTTCCGCCTGATCATGGAGTTGGAAAAAGCCGATAAAGGTACGTTCGACGTGGGCGACACCGTGAAAGTATCGTACGTAGACCAGTCTCACAAAGATATCCAACCGGACAAAACGGTTTATCAGATCGTTTCGGGAGGTCAGGAAACATTCCGAATGGGCAATAAAGAGATGAATGCGCGCGCTTATTTGTCGCGTTTCAATTTCTCGGGTGCCGATCAGGAGAAAAAAGCCGGCGTATTGTCGGGTGGTGAGCGTAACCGTCTGCACCTGGCGATGGCCTTGAAAGAGGAGGGTAACGTATTGCTTCTCGATGAGCCTACCAATGATATTGACGTGAATACGCTTCGTGCGTTGGAAGAGGGTCTGGAAAACTTCGCGGGTTGTGCGGTGGTTATCTCGCACGACCGTTGGTTCCTGGATCGTATCTGTACGCACATCCTTGCGTTCGAAGGCGACTCGACGGTATTCTTCTTCGAGGGTTCTTATACCGAGTATGAAGAGAACCGCAAAAAACGTTTGGGCAATGTTGAGCCGAAACGTCCGCGTTATAGAAAATTGATCGCCGATTAATCCGATCGGTACGAATCGAAACGATATGGAATCCGTATTCCGAAGCAGAGGCTTCGGGATACGGATTTTTTAATTTAACATTATTGCGGATTTGAAAACCCAATTCTACAACTTTGGGTTGCGAATTTGAATAGTATTAAATATTTGTATATATTCTTGAATATTAAGTTGTTGCGGATTCTTGTTAAAAGCGGATTAAATTTTTTTACTGTTTTTATTCATATCAAAAACCATTGATTTTAGACAGGTGTAACGGGTTGATTATTAATAGGTAATTCGCTTATTTATAATGAGTCTTACTGTGCTTTTTAAGCACTTGGGGCTTCTGCAAGGGGGGATGGGCGGTAAGCCTATAGGATTATATATGAAAGCTGACTTATCTTTGCAGTGTCAAAGGATTAATCAATCGGTCACGGTTTCGTTTACGGTAATTTAATCGCTTAATTGCTTTTTTTGGAGGTGCTACGATCCCACAAGGATGCAGGAATATCTCAGGATTTTTTTATCAATCAGTCTCTTATTTATTTATCTCAAGTGTATTTTCATCTCAATTTTTCGTAGTGTACACTGAGCGTTAATAGGGTTACAAACTCCGTTAACCGGAAAGGATGCGGCATGAACTTTGTTGGTATTACTCATCACGTGGTCTTTTTCATAAACTAACTTCCGTCTTTGACTCATTTATAACCCCTAAACCAATCTATCAATCTATCAAAACTCTAATGAGAAAGTTTGTTCTAAAATCTTTATTCATTATGGTGCCGGCAGTATTTTGCGCAAGCGATGCGATGGCACAGTTTTTAATCAAAGGTAAGCTGATCGACGGCACAACGAAAGAAACGTTGATCGGAGCTACCGCTACTATCGAAGGTTCTACGATCGGTGCAGCTACCGACTTCGACGGAAACTTCGAGATCAATTCACCCGAATCGGGGAATGTAGTTCTGATTTTCCGAAATGTAGGATATGACGAACTCAAAAAAAATGTCGCTCTAAGCGGCTCTGTTACCGATCTGGGTACACTCTCTTTATCTGAAACCTCAGTAGGTCTGAAAGACGTAACCGTAATTGCCTCCGTGGTACGTGCAGACCGTCAGACTCCGGTTGCTATCTCAAACATCAAACTGGATGTTTTGGAAGAAAAACTCAGCAACCAGGAATTTCCTGAAATCTTAAAACAAACTCCTTCCGTTTATGCAACCAAATCAGGTGGTGGTTATGGTGACTCTCGTATCAACATGCGTGGATTCGACTCAAACAACATCGGTGTGCTTGTAAACGGTGTTCCCGTAAACGATATGGAAAACGGGAAAGTTTACTGGTCGAACTGGGCCGGGCTGTCAGACGTAACGCAGTTCATGCAGGTGCAGCGTGGTTTGGGAGCTTCAAAACTGGCTCTTTCATCAGCAGGGGGTACGATCAACATCATCACCAAATCGACCGAAGCGAAAAAAGGAGGAACTTTCGCGACGACAATCGGTAACGACGGTATGACGAAGGTATCGATGGCTCTTTCTACCGGAATGATGAGCAACGGATGGTCTTTCACCGGTTTGCTGGCACGTAACGCCGGAGACGGATACATCGACGGAACCAACTACGTGGGTTACACTTATTTCGGGAACATCTCTAAAAAGATCAATGACGAACACCGTTTGTCGCTAACTGCTTTCGGGGCGCCGCAATGGCACAATCAGCGTGGTATCATGCACACGGTTGAAGACTGGGAGAAGATGCCGGGCAAACAACGTTCGAACTCAACGTACGGATTCTACGATGGTAAAATCACCGGAGGACCATACGGATATAACGAATATCACAAACCGCAGATCTCGTTGAACCATTATTGGACGATCAACGAAAAATCGACTTTATCGACAGCATTGTATGCTTCGATCTCTTCAGGTGGAGGTCGCCGCGTACGTTCGTCAAACAGCCGTTACGGCAACTGGTTGTCTTGGAATAACAACACCGGACGCCCGTATGACACGACTTATAAAGCAGACGGTAGCGTAAACCGCGAAGGTACGAAACTGACAGCGGAAGGTTACTTGGATATCGACGGCGTAGTGCGTGAAAATCAGGAATCAGGAAACTCGAAGATGGTATTCACCCTTGCCGACAATAGCCATCAGTGGTACGGAATCTTGTCATCATACAACAACCAGCTGACAGAAAACCTAAGCATCACGGCCGGATATGACGGTCGTTACTACCGCGGATACCACACTGAAAAAGTGGAAGACCTATTGGGTGGTACAGGTTTTGTAGAATCATCTCCGCTTTACGGACGTGAAAAAGGAACAGTGATCGGAATCGGTGACAAAACCGGATTCTACAACATCGGCGAAGTGATCTGGCAGGGATTGTTCGGACAGGCTGAGTATAACAACGAGCAGTTCTCGACGTTCCTTTCTGCTTCCCTAACTTATCAGGGATATAAATATCACGCATTGGATAAAGCTCCGG
>CAMTOW010000231.1 GCA_947074245.1 uncultured Bacteroidales bacterium
GGAATCAGGTATAAAAAAAGAGCGATCCGAATTAATCGGATCGCTCTTTTGAGTATGGATAAAATTGTATTTATCAGTTGATGATACCATCGCGACGCATCAGCGCTTCGATGGATGGTTCCTGACCACGGAAACGTTTGTAGAGTTCCATCGGATCTTCGGTACCTCCTTTTTCAAGGATGTTTTCGCGGAACGACTCAGCTGTATTCTGATCGAACAATCCTTGTGTGTGGAATACAGAGAACGCATCGGCATCCAATACCTCAGCCCATTTGTAGCTGTAGTATCCAGCTGCATAACCGCCCGCAAAGATGTGGCTGAACGTGCTGCTGAACAACGTGCCATCTACCGATGGAAGGATCTGGCTTTTGCCCAAAGCGTTTTGCTCGAAAACGAACAGGTCGTCATTGATCGGAGCATTGATGGTATGGAACGCCATATCCACAAGACCGAAGCTTAGCTGGCGAAGGCAAGCATAGCCCGTATTGTAGTTGGATGAAGCTTTGATTTTCTCGATCAGTTCGACAGGAATGGTTTCGCCAGTCTGATAGTGAGCCGCGAATGTATCCAAGAATTCTTTCTCGCTCATGAAGTTTTCCATGATCTGAGAAGGAAGTTCCACGAAATCACGGTAAACGCTTGTACCAGACATCGATTCATAAGTCGTATTGGCCATCATACCGTGAAGAGCATGACCGAACTCGTGAAGGAACGTGTTCACCTCGTCGTATGTAAGAAGAGCCGGTTTGTCTTCGGTCGGGCGAGTGAAGTTCATCACGATCGTGATATGCGGACGGCTGTTTTTGCCGTTTGCGATCCACTGACCTTTGTAGCTAGACATCCAAGCACCGGCACGTTTGCCTTCGCGCGGATGGAAGTCGGTATAAAGAACAGAAAGGAATTTGCCGTTTTTGTCGAATACGTCGAACGCTTCCACTTCCGGATGGTATACAGGAATTTTCGAGTTTTTCTTGAACGTTACCCCATATAGGCGTGTAGCAAGACCGAATACGCCCTTCTTCACACTTTCGAGCGGGAAGTAAGGTTTCATCATCTCGTCGTTGATGCTGTATTTCGCATCTTTGAGTTTTTCAGAATAATACCCGAAATCCCAAGGCATCAGGGTAATGTCTTGACCTTCCATACCGATCGCAAAGCCCTGAAGTTCGCGAACTTCCTGAATCGCAGTAGGACGGTATGCTTCCAAAAGCTGGTTGAGCAGGTTGTAAACGTTTTCCTGATTTTTAGCCATACGTTTGTCTAAAGCCTGTTCGGCATAGGTGCTTTTGCCCAAAAGCTGAGCGATCGCCAAACGGGTAGCCGCGATCTGACGGACATTCTCCAAATTGTCGAACTCGCCGCCGATACAACGCGAATTGTAAGCGCGATACATCTTTTCGCGCAAGTCGCGACGAGAAGAGTATTTCATGAACGGGCCGTAGCTCGTAGCCTGCAGAGTGAACAGATAGCCCTCTTTGCCTTTTTGTTTGGCAGCAAGAGAAGCAGCATCTTTCACGCCTTGCGGAAGACCAGCAAGATCAGCTTCGTCGGTAATTACCATTTCGAAAGCGTTGGTCGCTTTCAGTGCGTTCTGTCCGAACATCAGAGTCAACTGACCAAGTTGTTGAGAAAGTTCGCGGTATTTTTCTTTGTCGGCGTCATTGAGCGTAGCACCGCTCGCTTCGAAGCCTTCGTAGGTTTTCTTCAAAAGCATTTTCTGCTCCGGAGTCAGATTGAAACGCTCCTGATTGTCGTAAACCTCTTTCACTTTGTTGAAAAGCAGGGTGTTGAGGCGGATGTTGTTGGAGTTTTCCGACAAAAGCGGTTGCACTTGTTTGGACAGTTCCATCAACTCATCGCTACTTTCGGAGCTCAGCAGATTGTAGAATACGCTGCTCACTTTGTCGAGAAGTTTTCCCGAGTTTTCGAGCGCTACGATTGTGTTGTCGAACGTAGGAACGGCACGATTCTTTACGATCGCGTCGATTTCTAACTGATTCTGACGAATTCCCTCTTCGAAAGCCGGCATGTAATGCTCGATTTTGATTTCGCTGAACGGCGCGGTTTCGTGAGGAGTCTTATACTTTCCGAAGAACGGATTGGATGCAGATAAACTCATAGTTGCTATCAATGCTACAGATAATAATGTCTTTCTCATTGGCTAATGTATTTAAGCACTTTTTAAATCGAAAAAAATTGATGATATTATTCAAAACACAAATATGCCTTTTTTCGGCAAAATCCTCAACATTCAGGCAGATAAATTTAATCTGAGGGGCTTATATATCTGCTAAAGTGTGCTAAAAGGAGAATGAGAGAACAGCGGGGGTCAAAAAATATTACTTTTGCAGACTGGAAAAACAGAAGAGTATATGTGGAAAAGATTGTTTGATCTGATAAAAATATATATCGGATTCGTCGTGGTTTTTGCCTTGCAGAAACCATTGTTTATGCTTTATCATTTGGATCTGTATAAGGAAGCGGGTCTGAAAGAGTGGTTGACCGTGATCGGGAAAGGGCTACCTCTGGATTTGTCGATGGCGGGATATCTGACGGTGATACCGGTATTGCTGACTCTGATCACCGTATGGATCGAAGGAGGATGGTTTAAAAAGGTATTGAAAGGGTATCTGTGGATCGCGGCATTGCTGATATCGGTAGTTTTTCTTTCGGATTTGGAATTGTATACCTATTGGGGATTCCGACTGGATTCGACCCCGTTTTTTTATCTGAAATCGCCTGCTAATGCGATGGCAAGCGTACCTACCGCGATGTTGATTCTGATTCCGATCGGGATTTTGATTTTAACATGGGTGTTGTATCGCTTCTTTGTCGTGCTAATCGGTACGCCATCTGTTTATCGGATCCGAAAACGAGGTGTCGCAACGCTGATTTACGTCCTGACAGGGGCTGTATTGTTCATCCCGATTCGGGGTGGTTTTACGGTTTCGACAATGAATGTGGGTAAGGTATATCACAGTTCGAACATGGTGCTTAACCACGCGGCCATCAATCCGATGTTCAGTCTGATGAGTTCGTTGGCAAAAGAAACTGATTTCAATGAGCAATACCGATACATGGAGCCGAACGAGGCGCAGCAGACCTTTTCGATTTTGACCGATCGGCAGAATCGCTATGAGAAAGATACGCTGCTGAACATGGATCGTCCGAACGTGATTATGATCGTTTTGGAGAGTTTTTCGGGAATTATAACCGAAGAGTTGGGCGGTATTGAAGGCGTAGCGCCGACGATCAACCGACTGTATCGGGAAGGGATCGGGTTTACGAACTTCTATGCCAACAGTTTCCGGACCGACCGAGGGCTGGTTTCTATCCTAAGCGCCTATCCGGCGCAACCGACTACATCGATCATGAAGTATCCGTCGAAGACTCAAACGTTGCCATCTATCTCGCAATCGCTGAAGAAAGAAGGGTATGATTTGGAATTTCTATATGGGGGAGATGCGGATTTTACGAATATGCGCAGTTATTTTATCGGAGCCGGGTTTGATAAGATCGTAGCCGATCAGAATTTTCCGATTTCAGACCGGTTGTCGAAATGGGGCGTAAATGATGAAAAGACTTTCCGTTATCTTTCCGAACAGTTGAAAGGGGAACAGACGCAGCCGTTTATGAAGCTGTTTTTGACGTTGAGCAGTCATGAGCCGTTTGACGTACCGATGAAACGATTTGCAGATCCTTACCTGAATTCGGTCGCTTATACAGACAGTTGTCTGGGCGTGTTTATCGATGAGTTGAAAGCATCGCCATTGTGGGAGAATACACTCGTGGTGTTGTTGCCGGATCATTGCATGCGCTATCCTTACGATATTCCGATTCATGAGCCAGAACGTTATCATATTCCGATGATCTGGACAGGAGGAGCGGTGAAAAAACCTCGTTTGATCGATCGTTTCGGATCGCAAATCGATTTGGCTGCGACGCTGCTGAATCAAATGGAGATATCTCACGAAGACTTTAAGTTTAGCAAAGATATCTTGAATCCGGAGAATCCGAATTTCGCATTTTATACGTTTAAAGATGGTTTCGGAATGTTGAAGGATTCATCCTATTTCGTATATGACTGTGACGCGAACCGAGTGATTAAACGGAATGAGGATGAGCGTTACCTCTTAGAACAGAACGGGAAGGCTTACTTGCAGAGTCTGTATGACGATTTAGGAAGCCGATAAATAGCAAATGCCAAATGATATGGAGAGAAATCAGCCTGTCGTTTGGCATTTGTTTCTTACATTTGCTTCGAGAAAAGAATATTCATTATGAAAAAAGATCTGATAGGAACAACTACTTATACAGTCTATTCGAATGAGGCGAACGCGCAGGCGGAGATGCCTGTATGGCAAGTTGCAAACTGCTTACTTGACGCGGCATCCCGACACGCAGAACAACACGGATTCGGTTATCAAGCCCTAAAATCGAACAATGAGATTTGGGTATTGGCACGGTTGGTATTTGAAATGAACCGTTATCCGAAAGTAGACGAGGTGATGCGGGTGGAAACCTGGGTAG
>CAMTOW010000232.1 GCA_947074245.1 uncultured Bacteroidales bacterium
TTGCTACTAAAGTCAGACAACTTGCCGATCATATAGCTCTTGCAATAGCCGAAGGTGAATATGAAAAAGGGGCTTTTTTGCCTTCCATCAATGCGATAAGTGCCCAATATCAGGTCTCTCGCGACACGGTATTTAAAGCTTTTCTCGATTTGCGCGAGCGTGGAGTTATCTCTGCGGTTCATGGTAAAGGGTATTATGTAACGGACAAGATTACCAATGTCTTATTACTCCTCGACGAATATTCTCCTTTCAAAAACGATTTGTACAATAGTTTCGTAGCAGGTCTTTCTGGCGAATATAAAGTAGATCTTCTTTTTCATCAATACAACGAACGGTTGTTTCGCAACATTATCCGCGAATCCCTTGGGAGATACTCCAAATACATTGTGATGAACTTTCACAATGAGATTTTTTCCGATATCCTGAATCAGATTGATTCAGACCATCTCCTTCTACTTGATTTCTGCAAGTTCGAAAAAGGCGATCTTTCTTATATCGCACAAGATTTCGACGAAGGTTTCTATTTCGGATTGGTCCAGGCTCGAAGTCAGTTTCTGAAATATCGCAAATTGATTCTTGTTTTTCCTTCCGACTCGAAACATCCTCAGGGCTCAAAAGATTATTTCATCCGGTTTTGTAACGAACTGGGCCGCGATTATGAGATAATTGAGTCGGTGGCGAATCGTCCCTTGCGTCCTTACGAAGCTTATTTGGTTTTTTCTATGCCCGATTTGGTCGAACTGATCAAGCGTGTTCGTGCCCATGGTGCCCGCATCGGTCAGGATATAGGGGTATTGGCATATAATGACAATCCTTCTTTCGAAGTGATTGATAATGGCATTACCAGTCTCTCTGTCGATTTTTGCGAAATGGGGCGTATGGCTGCCGAATTTGTGCTTGATAATCGATCTGTTCGGCTGACTCTTCCTACTCGTCTTCGGCTTCGTAATTCACTTTAATCGTTTTATCATTGATTCCGTCCGCATGCTGATCCTTTTTTGCGGTTCGGAACGATTGGCATATCCCTACGAATTGTGTTTTTCAAATAGTATTATTCGAATATTAAGACGATATGGGCCTTTGTCTGTATTTTAACCATGATATCCTGTTGATTAATATAAAATTAACCTATATTTGCGCGATATTTTAAGTGTGCTGATTTATTTACAGTACACTTGTTCTCAATTTGCTAAATGAATGGATAATAAACACACTGGATTTTCTGTAAAAACATACGGTCAGCCCGTAAAACGCTACTGCCAGACTCTTCAACTTAAAAATGATTCTTCCTTAATCGCAGAATATGTAAAACGTCACTCTCGTCAACATCGTTGGCCGGAGATTCCCGATGGTATCCGTCAGGTGGGTATTCTCGAAATGGATATCTATCTTTTGGGGAATACGCTTTTTATGATTGTTGAAACTCCTCTCGATTTTGAATGGGACGAGGCGATGACTCGATTGGCCGCTTTGCCTCGACAGGCCGAATGGGAAGAATATATGTCGATCTTTCAGGTTGCGGATCCATCCGCTTCTTCAGCTGAGAAATGGCAACGAATGGACCGTATTTTTAATTTATGATTTATGAAACCCTCTGATTCTGCAGTTTTTGATTCTACGCTTACTCCCGCTATGAAGTCTAAAGATAAATCCATATCGCCCGATATTCCGGTAACTATTCTGAAAAAGGATGGAGTCAACTATCTTGTTCCTTTTATTCTGGTTACGAGCCTTTTCTTTATTTGGGGATTTGCGAATAATATGACCGATACATTGTTATCCGCTTTTCGCAAAATAATGAATATGACCTCCTTACAGACATCTTTTATACAGATGGCTTTTTATGGAGCTTATTTCTGTTTTGCCCTCCCTGCCGCGCTGTTTATCCGCAAGTTCTCATACAAATGGGGGATTGTACTTGGTCTTTTGATGTTTTCCGGTGGCGGTTTTCTGTTTTATCCGGCAGGTCTTACGGCCAACTATGCGTTTTATCTCATCGCCATTTATATTTTGGCAGCGGGTTGTTCCGTATTGGAAACCACGGCCAATCCCTTTGTTTTGTCAATGGGTCCGGTCGAAACGGCTACGCGTCGCCTCAATCTTGCTCAGGCATTCAATCCGATCGGTTCTGTTTCCGGATTGCTCATCAGTAAATTCTTCATTCTTTCGGCGCTTGCTTCCGATCAATCGCGGGCAGCCATGTCTCAAGCCGAGTTGGAGGTCAATCAAAATAATGAGCTGTTCGCGGTAAGTGCTCCCTATATGTTTACCGGAGTCGTCATGCTCATCGTGATGCTCATCTTCATCTTTTACAAGATGCCGGCATGTTTGGATGATGACGACAGTCGAATCCGCTCCGTTTTCGGTCGCCTTATCCGCAATCGTCATTATTCTTATGGTGTCATCGCTCAGTTTTTTTATGTCGGAGCGCAAATCTGCACCTGGTCTTACCTGATTCAGTATATCTGCAACGATTTTGGATGCGCCCCCGACGTAGCTTCTACCTATAGCGTTTTATCCTTGGTGCTGTTCACGGCGGCTCGTTTCGTTTTCACATTCTTGATGAAATACGTTCGCCCCGAAAAACTCCTGGTTTTTGCATCCGTTATGGCGATGATCTGTACCGGAATTGTTATCCTCTACAATGGCATCATTGCAGTCACGGCTTTGGTTGGAATCTCTGTTTTTATGTCATTGATGTTCCCTACTATCTATGGGATTTCCCTAGAAGGAATTGGATCTGATGCAAAAATCGGAGCCTCTGGCCTGATTATGGCGATTCTTGGCGGTGCGTTCTTTCCTCTTATTCAAGGTTGGATTGCTACCTCGCAGGCTTATGTCAATCCGCTCAACGGAGTTTTGATGGAAAACTTCTCTTTATCCTACATCGTTCCCTTCGTTTGTTTTGTTGTAGTCGGTATCTACGGCCTCTATGCCGTTCGATATCAACGCTGATCTTTCTTCTTTTTGTAAGCGTTCTTCGGTGCTTCCAGATAAAGTATGCTGGCCGACTGAGGCGCTACGTTTACCTGAAAGTCATAATTCAAACGATGTTTGGTTGAGTCCGGCTGTACCTTTCCGTTCTCTAACGCGACTTTCCAGGGTTCATAAGGCACCGGATATACTACCGTCTTTTTATGAGGGTTGAAGATCACCATGATTTTCTCCCAACTATCCTCCATAGGGCGTCCGTCTATGAAATAGGCAAGGACGCCTTTTTCTTTTTCTTCATCGAAACGTAAGTATTTACATACCATTTCAGCGTCTCCCATTCGGAATGCGGGATGTTTTTTTCTAAGCTCGATCAGGTTCTTATAATAAAGATATACGTCTTTGTATAAGCTTTTATAGGCCCAGTCAATCTGGTTGATCGAGTCTGGAGATTCATACGAGTTGTGAACTTTCTTTTTATTTCGGAACACCTCTTCTCCGCAGAACAGGAAAGGTACTCCCTGTGACGTCAAGATCACGGTCTGCGCGAGTTTATCCATTGCGATCAATTCTTTCTCGTTGGCGTCCGGTACCGAAATTCGTAGTTTGTCAGTCAGGCACAAATCATCATGACATGATACGTAATTGATCACTTGGGTTGGCTGTGTTGCATAAGCCGAATCCGAATAGATCACCTTGTCATAGTTCACGTCCGGATGCTTGATTTCTCCTACGATACCCGATTTTACGGTTTCGATCATACCCTCTCTGCCACTGGCGAACCCTCGTTTTGCGTCGTTCATCACTTCTCCCTTTAGTCCGTCTCGAAGGTCATCGTTATAAACGGCGATACCCGGCATTTTCGAGGCGTAAACCTTCATGGCTCGTTTTTCGATCGGGTAGGGCGAGTTCGCAGCAGTCCAACCCTCGCCATACATAAATAAGGTCGAGTCGATCGCCGAAAGCTCCTTCCGTACCAGATTCATCGTTTCGATATCATGAATACCCATTAGGTCAAATCGGAAGCCGTCGATATGATATTCATTCACCCAGTATTTGCATGATTCGATGATATAACGGCGCATCATTTCTCGTTCCGAAGCGGTTTCGTTTCCACATCCCGATGCGTCCGAATAAATGCTGTCTCCCCAATGTCGATAAAAATATTGCGGAACCGTATTCGTGAAGTTCGAACCCTCCAATCGATAGGTGTGATTATATACAACATCCAGGATCACGCGGATTCCGTGATCGTGAAAACTCTTCACCATCTCTTTGAATTCTCGGATTCGGGTTTCCGGTTTATACGGGTCGGTCGCATACGATCCCTCCGGCACATTGTAGTTCTGAGGGTCATAGCCCCAGTTGTATTTATTCAGTTCAAGGGTTTCTTCATTGATAGACCCGAAATCGAAAGAAGGAAGGATGTGTACATGCGTCACGCCCAAATCCTTGATGTGGTCGATTCCCGTCATCTCTCCGTCCGTACTTTTGGTTCCTGTTTCAGTCCAGGCGATGAATTTTCCTTTGTTTTTTATTCCCGAAGTGGGGGATACCGTCATATCCCGATGATGCAGTTCATAAATGATG
>CAMTOW010000233.1 GCA_947074245.1 uncultured Bacteroidales bacterium
GGTACATAGTGTCGAAGATATGGACGAAGGGATCCATCGTGATAAAGTGGTGGTGATGACCGCATTGGCCGGAGCAGGTGAATCCTCTGTTGCATTTGATACGTTAGATTCGGAAGGGCAACGACGATATGTAGAATCTCTGTCTGCGTATGCGCGTCAGTTCTTGGGAAGAATGAGTAAACCCGAATGTGATTTTATCCATGGTATTCCGCCCGCAATCGCGATCGAACAGAAAGTGAATACTCGCAACCCTCGCTCTACGGTAGGGACATCTACCGAAATCTATGATTACCTACGCATGCTATTTGCTCGTATCGGAAAAACCTTTTCTCCGGTTTCCGGCGAGCGCGTCAAAAAACATACGGCGGAAGATCTTGTTTCGACGATGAATTCATATCCCGAAGGAACTCGTTTTGCGTTGCTTACTCCCGTTCGTGTGCCCGAAGGGCGTACGCTCGAAACTCATCTGGATATATTGCTTAAATCCGGTTTCAATCGGGTCGAATACGATGGTAATTTCCTCCGCGTCGAAGAAGTGGCTTCCGATCCGTCCTCCTATGATGTGAATCGTTTGTCGCTTGTGATCGACCGTATGTCGGTCAATTCCGATAAGGATACGCTCAGTCGTCTGGCCGATTCGGCGGAAACGGCTTTTTATGAAGGCGATAACAGTTGTGTTCTGAAATTCTATCTTGCCGACGGTCCCCAGGAACATGTTTTTTCGAAACGTTTTGAAGCAGACGGCATGACCTTCTCCGAACCGTCGGATATGATGTTTAGCTTCAACAGTCCGATGGGTGCCTGCCCTACGTGCGAAGGATTCGGAAAAGTATTGGGAATAGACGAGGATTTGGTTATTCCTAATAAAGCGTTGTCCGTATACGAAGACTGTGTGGTGTGTTGGCGGGGCGAAAAGCTGAGCGAATGGAAAAATCAGCTGATTAGAAATGCGGCGTCATTCGATTTTCCGATCCATCGTCCTTATTTCCAACTGACCGATGAAGAGAAACAGCTTCTTTGGAAAGGGAATCGTTATTTTGAAGGCATTGATACCTTCTTTCGCGTATTGACCGAAAATCAGTATAAGATACAAAACCGCGTGATGTTGGCGCGCTATCGGGGTAAGACCACTTGCCCGACTTGTCGTGGCTCTCGCCTGAAAACAGAAGCGGGATATGTCAAGATCGGTGGAAAATCGATTTCAGAACTGGTATTGCTTCCGGTTTCTGATTTGTTGTCTTTCTTCGACAATCTTCAATTAGACGAATCGGATGCTTTGGTGGCGAAACGTTTGATGACAGAGATCAAAAGCCGTTTGAAATTCTTGGTCGATGTCGGGTTGAGTTACCTTACATTGAATCGCCTTTCGTCAACTTTATCGGGTGGAGAGAGTCAGCGTATCAACTTAGCGACCTCTTTGGGTAGTTCGCTTGTAGGCTCCCTGTATATATTGGATGAACCTAGTATCGGTCTTCATTCTCGCGACACCGACTTATTGATCAATGTTTTGCGTCAGCTTCAATCCTTAGGTAATACCGTGGTTGTGGTCGAACATGACGAAGAGATTATCCGTGCCGCCGACTACATCATCGATATCGGTCCTCAGGCTGGGCGCAATGGTGGAGAAGTGGTCTATCAGGGTGATATGAAAGCATTGGAGAAAGATTCTCGCAGTCATACCGTACGGTATCTGTTGCATGAAGAATCGATTGATCTGCCTGCCTATCCGCGTAAATGGAATAATTTCATCGAGATAAAAGGTGCATCTCAGAATAACCTGAAAGGTATCGATGTTAAATTCCCGCTGAATGTGATGACGGTCGTAACCGGTGTTTCCGGATCCGGAAAGTCAAGCTTGATTCGCGATATTCTCTTCAAAGGCCTTACTCGCTATTTGGGTGAAACCG
The DNA here is from genome assembly GCA_947074245.1 of uncultured Bacteroidales bacterium. GTDB lineage: Bacteria > Bacteroidota > Bacteroidia > Bacteroidales > JAUNSR01 > JAUNSR01. The sequence continues at coordinate 1,908 of CAMTOW010000233.1, forward strand.
GCGAAACGCCCGGTGGCTTCCTGCGCTTTGAGGGGGATATGCATCTTGTCAAGAAAATCGAGTTCGTCGATCAGAATCCGATCGGAAAGTCTTCCCGTTCCAATCCGGCTACTTATCTGAAGGCTTATGATGAGATTCGTAAGCTTTTTGCCGAACAGCAAAGTACCAAACAAATGGGCTTCACGCCGGCCTATTTCTCTTTCAATATGGAAGGGGGACGTTGTGAAGAATGTAAAGGGGAAGGGACGATTACGGTCGAGATGCAGTTTATGGCCGATTTGATTCTGGAGTGTGAATCATGTCACGGAAAACGATTCCGTCAGGAGATCCTCGATATCGAATATCGCGGAAAGAATATCAGTGATGTGTTGGATATGACGATCAATCAGGCAATCGATTTCTTTGGTGAAACGCCTCATTCTACCGAAAAGAAAATAATCAAGCGTCTCAAACCGCTTCAGGATGTCGGATTAGGCTATATCAAACTGGGGCAGTCGTCCTCGACGCTGTCCGGTGGTGAGAACCAACGTGTCAAACTCGCCTATTTCCTAAGCAACGAATCTCAGACTCCGACGATGTTCATCTTTGACGAGCCGACTACGGGTCTTCACTTTCATGATATCAAAACGTTGTTGAAAGCATTTAACGCGCTGATCGATAAAGGTCATACCGTTGTTATCATTGAGCATAATATGGATGTGATCAAATGTGCCGATTATATCATAGACCTAGGCCCTGAAGGTGGCGACTTAGGCGGAAGTTTGGTAGTAGCGGGCACTCCTGAGGAGGTCGTAGCTTGCGAAGCATCGTATACCGGCCGTTTCCTAAAGGAAAAGCTCCAACAATAAAAATCATTTGCGGATCAGAGATATTCCGGGTCAAGTTGTCCGATTGAGAAAACTTCAAACTTGGGGTGTTATGCAGTCCCTTTGATATACGATATAAAAAAAGCCTTTGATTCAGTTTCTGCTGAGTCAAAGGCTTTTTTATGAATTGAATCGAGTGGAGAAACCTACCAATACTTGCCCAATTCGAACGTAACACGGAATCCGGTTTCTGATATTTTTCCTTTGTAGAAGGAGGTGAAAACCGCGGCGTTAAACAAATAGTTTCCGATTCCGTAGCCGATTTCAGTATAACACGGGCGCGTAGGAGTATATAATTGCGATGCGTAAATACGCTCTGAAAGGATGTATTTGGAGATCCGTTTGAAAAGATGCAGGAGAATGAACGGCGACTCATACATCATGTGGAGCTGCACATAATTCGGGGTGGCATAATACCAGTTAAAATCCAACAGATTGAAAACACCCCCGATTCGATCGTCCCAGGTATCGGGATAATTACTTCGCTGGAAATACCGGAAATTCACGAAATATTCCGACTTCTGATTGAAAAAGCTGCCCATGCTGGCTCGATAGCTTAGGGAGCGAAGCTTCCTGAAATGTAATGTCTGATGAATATCCATCTCCCATTTCTCAAATTCGCTGGAGGATCGCATAATTCCCGATATGGCTTTCGCTACCTCGAGCGATACCGTTGGAAAAGGTGAATCCAGATAGATCTTTTGTTTCCCATCCATTTTATAATATTGGAACGGTGTATATGATATTCGGACATACGGTATGAAATCCGCATAGTTATCTTTTAATTGAGATGGTATCTCAATCTCTCCTTCTTTGAGTTTTATTTTCATCGCGCGGCGGTAGTTATACGATATCCCCCCATAAAGCATCAGCCCGTTCAAGACTTCATACGAATTTTCCAGTTGGACATGAAAATCATTGTAATAGCGAATCTTCAGATCGTCAAAACTGAAATTGATGGAATCGATATTTTGATTTACCTCATCGATGAACGATGAACTATACGTTTTGCTGCCGTTTTTGAATGTCAGGTTGATGTTTCCCAATCGCTGTGGGATATATAGCCAATCCGTTGTCAAGCGATAAAAGAATTCGTTACGTCTTGACCCGTATCCCACTTCAGGCGCGATAGACAGGTATCGGCTGTTGGGAAACCACTTTCTGTAACGGATGCGTTGCCGAAAGGAAAAACCTAGATTTTTGGAGTAACCTACCATCGCCGGATTCATGAACCCGGAATATTTCCAATGAGAATCGCCCGATTTGAAAGAAATGGAACTGACTAGTTTTTCCGACATTTTCAGATAGTTCAATGAGTTGACCGTGTCATTCTCGATAATAGCCTGTCGCAGAGAATCTCTTGTCCGCTTTCGGGTATATAACTCCTCTTCCTGTGGCGTTAACTGAAATTTTCGGCGTGAGTTCCAAAACGAACTGTCTGCGATAAACGGAACCCGCGCATTGCGTATTGAGAAATATTTGGTCAGATCCAGATCTTTGTTGCGTTTCTTTTGCGTTATGCTGTCTATTTCTACCTGATTGTACTTGAAGTCACAGTAATAATTGTTGACGGCGACATTGTTCAGTATGTTATAGATGATCGTAACAGATGTTTGTTCGGGTAGGAGGTAGGTCTCTTCCGTATTCCCGTAAACCAGCGAAGTCTTAAAACTGGCGATATCCAGTTAGATCGGAAGAGCACACGTCTGAACTCCAGTCACTCCGGAGAATCTCGT
>CAMTOW010000234.1 GCA_947074245.1 uncultured Bacteroidales bacterium
TTCTCCGGAGTGACTGGAGTTCAGACGTGTGCTCTTCCGATCTGATGAACTTCAATCCGCAGCGATTTATACTGCATCTGATCCTGTCGATCGTCGTAACCGCCGTATCCCTAACGCTTTACGCCTGTGCGAACATGGCCAGACCCGGAGGCGGAGCTTTTGACGAAGAGCCACCCGTGTTCGTAAAGAGTACCCCTCAGGAAGGGAAAACCAATACAACTCCCAAGAAAATAGAGATCGAATTCGACGAATATATCAAACTGGACAAAGCTGTCGAGAAGGTGGTCGTATCCCCTCCTCAGATGAGTATGGCTCAGGTACGTTCGAACGGAAAGAAGGTGACCGTAGAATTTAAAGATACGCTTCAAGCCAATACGACCTATACGATCGACTTCGGCGATGCCATCCAGGACAACAACGAGGGGAATCCGTTGAAGGATTTCGTGTTTACGTTCTCTACGGGAGATCATATCGACAGTCTGCAAATCGGAGGAACGGTATTGAACGCAGCCGACCTGGAACCGATTACGGGAACGTATGTGGGGATCACGAGCGATCTCGCCGACTCTACATTTACCACCAAACCGTTTATGCGCGTAGCGAAGACGAATGAGAAAGGACAATTCGTAGTGCGCAACGTGGCACCCGGATCTTATCGCGTGTTCGCACTGAAAGATATCAACAACTCGTTTACATTCGACCTGCCTACGGAGGATATCGCGTTTTTGGATTCGATCGTAATCCCGACAAGCGAAATCAAACTGCATGCCGATACCGTATGGCGCGACTCTCTGACATTTGATACGATTCGAATCATCGAGGTGCCTCATTACTATCCGGACAATCTGGTGTTGCGCTCGTTCAACGAAGAGAAAAAGATGGTTTATCGCGAAAAGACGGAACGGGTAGACAAACGCAAGGTTACATTCATTTTCTCGGCGCCGGAAGATTCGATTCCGGTAATCGAGGGGCTGAATTTCGACGCTACCGACTGGGCGATACCCGAGTTTACGGTGAATAAGGATACCGTCAGCTTCTGGATCAAGGATTCGATGGTCTATAACATCGATACGCTGAAGATGACAGCGGGTTACTACTATACGGATACGTTGAACAACCTTTCGTTTCGTACGGACACGTTGAACCTGTTTATGCGTCAGAAGCCGAAAGCACCGGAAAAGAAGAAACGGAAGAATGACAAGGATACGGTTCAGATCGAATACCTGAGCGTGAACGATCAGATACCGGGCACGCTGGATATCGGGCAGAAACCCCGAATCACGTTTGACGAACCCATCGTGGACTACAATCCCGAAGGGCTTTGGCTGGAGATGCAGCAGGATTCGGTTTATATCTTGCAGGCCGCCGAACTGATTCAGGACTCGATCCGACCGAGAGAATATTACCTAAACGCGCGATTGCAACCGGGGGCATCGTATGTGTTGACGGTCGATTCGGCTTCCTTCACCGGAATGTCGGGGCTACATACCAATACGATCTCGAAAAACTTCAAAGTGCGTACCGTAGAGGAGTATGCGAACCTATTGATCAGTACGGGAAGCGTGAAAGATTCGGCCTTTGTAGAGCTACTCGACAAGGCGGATAAACCGGTAGCGAAAGCACCTGTAAAGAATGGTGAAGCGAAGTTTATTCATATGAAACCCGGAACATATTACGCTAGAATCGTGTTAGATAGAAATGGAAACGGAAAATTCGATACCGGCAATTACGCATTGAACCGACAACCGGAAGAGGTTTATTATTATCCGGAAACGTTGAATCTGCGTGCGAACTGGGATGTTAAGCAAGATTGGGATATATTCGCGCAGCCGCTTATCAAACAGAAACCATTGGAGATAACCAAAAACAAGCCAAAGGAGAAAAAGAGAAATGATCAGCAGAAGAAGACCACGAATACTACCGGAAGCTCAACGTCGCTTCCATACGGAGGGGGCAGCTTCTCCGGCTCGACTCAACAGAACACCGGCAAATATTAAGATCGGTAACCTGTGTCGTCGAATCGTTTTTACCTTCCTGCTTTTCGGAGCGGCAGTGGGGATGCGTGCCACGGGTACGAACAAACTGCCTTTCCAGCCGGGAGAAAAGATTTACTATGATATCTATTATCATTGGGGATTGATCTGGAAACTGGCCGGTCAGGGCACCTTGGGTGTGGATAAAGCCACTTATAACGGCAAAGACGCGCTGAAGATGTATCTGAACGGTACGACATTGAACTTCGCCGACAAGATGATGAAGGTGCGCGATACGCTACGTCTGGTAACGACGCCAGACATGGTGCCGCTTTATTATACCAAGATCGCCAACGAGGGGAAGCATTGGGGACAAGACGTATTGCACTATCAATATGACGGAAACGGCAATACGAAAGGGAAAGTAAGCATCCTACGCCGTACGAAACCTCAATACGATACGATCATTCACGTGAACGGACAGGCATTCGACATGCTATCGGTATTCTATCATTTGCGGATGATCAACTATTCGAAACTGAAGATGTATGAGGTGTTGACCATTCCGATCTTTACCGGAAAGAAACAGGTGAAGATGCGGGTAAAATATATGGGACGCACGATCGTGAAGCTTCGGAGCAAGAAGGAGTATCCGAGTTATCGGCTGAATCTGAGTTTCGTGAACGACGACAACCTGAAAGACGATGATCCGATCGAAGTGTGGCTGAGCGACGACGCGCAACGCATTCCGCTGAAGATTGAAGGAAAACTGCCGATCGGTTCGCTACAAGCGGAGTATCGGGACTAACCGAAGCCGATCATCTTAATCATATTACAAAAGCCATTTCCGACCAGGAGTCGGGAATGGCTTTTGTCGTTTTTGGAAATTGGAAACAGAGCTTCTTTAACGGGATATCTTGTGGTTGCTGACGCGACCCTCTTTTTCGAGGGAAAGGATCAGGAACATATCGTTGATTCCATTGAGTGAGAGACGATCGGATACCGATTCTTTTTCGAGAAGTACTTTTCCGTCGAGCGAGCAGACACGAACGCGATCACACGGAACATCGAAGATGATGTTGTCTGAATAATTGTCGAGACGGAAGATTTTCCGTACCTGATGAACCGGATCGAGGGCATCGGCACTCTGATAGATCACTTCGCCCAAAGACGGATCATCGGCCTGATGATAGATGACGGATTCGATCTTTTCGGCACTCTGCTCGTCGACATTCCAAGTGTTGCCCTGGGCATAGACCGTGAGCGGGGTATTGTTGTAGAGGTCGTATAGCAGACCGCCGTTGCCATTGTCTACAAAGACATTTTGGCCCGGATTGTAATCGGGAAGCGAAGAGTCGGTCTTTCCGATGTTTATCTCTTTACCTCCCAAGAGAGTGATTCCCCACAGGTGTTTTTCGATGTAATTGCCGGTAATGCGCGCCGTGAGTTTCTGCGAACTGTCGTAGATGCTGATTCCGCTACCGCCATTCATCGGGTTTTCCTCATACTGATTGTCTATGAGGGAGTTGTTGGAGATCTCAACATCGAACGGACCGATCGCCGTGATTCCATAGCGGCATTTGGTGATGGTATTGTTTTTGATGATGACTTTGTTGGCTCCTTCCATTCCGAGCAGATTGCCGAGCGCGATCCCTCCCACTTTGTTTCGTTGGGTACCGATGATGACGTTTGATTCGATCCGGTTTTCTTTATCGCCGCACGAGGTCAGATTGATTTGAGGGCGGTTGGAGTTTTGCGTATTGTTGTCGAAGAAATAGTTTTCGATGAGCGTGACACCGTGTTGCGCATTGGCAGCCGAGCCAATGGCCGCAGATTCGTTTTCGATGAAATGGGTGGAGGTGATCACGGTGGAGCCACCATCGCCCAACGTGATGGCACCGGAAGAGGAAAGCGCCGTGCCGATGTAGCGGAATACGGATTCGGAGATGTTGAGTTGCCCGGTTCCGTTGTAGCGCAAACCGGCATATTCGAAAATCATGTTGCGGATCTCACCGCATGACTCGGAATCGCGCAGATAGACGCCACGGGGAACGGCTTCGTCGTTGAGCCGGGTGATGGTGGAATAATCGGCGGGCGTGAACCTGGCATATCCGTTGATTTCGATGGTTACTCCGTCGGCAAGTCTGACTTCCTTCTTATTCTCCATTTCGAGGGTATCGGTCGTGGCGATCTGAAGATCGGAGGATATGATAAATCCTAAATCATCCGCGATAACACCACTTTCGGGAATGGCCGCAAGATCGGAGAAGGTGAAGTTGGCGTGGGAGCCAGGAGTAACGTATTGGGCATAGGCGGGAACGAGCGTTCCGGACAGAATTACAGACAAAAGCGGTAGAATTTTCTTCATAGTTGGACCGAATTAAAAATTAACAATCAAGACCCTGTATTTCAGTGTATTATAAAGTTATTAAAAAAAGAATACAGTTGTTTGCATTTCGGGACGTTTTAATAAATCGAATTTTGGAAACAGACGAGTAAAGAATCGGAGTTTTCAGGCAGGAAA
>CAMTOW010000235.1 GCA_947074245.1 uncultured Bacteroidales bacterium
AACACCATAAAATTAAACACTTAAAAGCAAAGTAATCTGAATATTCCACTCGAATACGAAGCATGAAAACAGAATTTCATACCAATCAATCAGTCCTGATAATCCCGCTCAATAAAGAAATAAATAAGCTTGATTTTACAACCAGGTTTATCGGATCGTATCAAAAAAAAAGAAAGGCAGATCCATACAATCGCATGAACCTGCCTCACATTTATAAGCAATGATTATTTATTCGAAAAATCAGTTCAGACGGAACTTATCAATTCCATCTTTCAAGAATCCTACGCTTTGGCGAGCAGCCGCTATTCCGGCATTACTGTTGGCTTCTTTCGTCTGCGCTCCCATTTTTTTCGGAGTAAAGAATATCCGTTGAGGATATTTTTCTTTCAGCATCTCGGCATTAGCCGGAACGATATCCGAAACATAAAGAAAATCAGGACGATTTTCCATCATTTTGGCGATACCTTCTTCATCAATCACTTCTTTACGAGCCGTATTGATCAGCGTCGCTCCTTTCGGCATCAAAGAAAGCAGATCATAATTGATCGAACGAACCGTCTGCGGAGTAGCAGGAATGTGAAGAGAAACATACTGACATACTTTATAAAGTTCTTCAACCGAAGAAACCGGGATAACACCTTCCGCTTCGATCTGTTGAGCAGTCAAGAACGGATCATAAGCATACACTTTCATTCCGAACCCTTTGGCAATACGAGCAACGTTGCGGCTCACATTTCCATAAGCATGCAGACCGATGGTCTTATCTTTCAGCTCGGTACCCGATGAACCGTCAAAACGATTACGCGCCATCATCACCAACATACCAAAAACCATTTCGGCTACGGCGTTGGCATTCTGACCAGGCGTATTCATCACCACGACTCCTTTTGAAGAAGCGGCTTTCAGATCGATATTATCATAACCAGCTCCCGCACGAACGATAATCTTCAGCGAGTCGGCCGCTTCGATCACATCCGCATCGACAATGTCGCTACGAATGATCAAGCCATCGACACCTTTAACCGCGTCGAGGAGCTCTTGTTTTTGTTGATATTTTTCAAGAAGAAGAAGTTCGACACCTGCATCTTCAATCACTTTGCGCATATCCGTTACGGCAACAGCTGCAAATGGTTTTTCAGTGGCAATCAGAATTTTCATAACAGAATCATTTACGTTTCATAGTTTCAAATTCTCTCATCGCATCAACCAATACCTGAACGCTTTCGATCGGTAGAGCATTGTATAATGAAGCTCTGAATCCACCAACGGAGCGGTGACCTTTCAGACCCATAATCCCTTTCGTATCGCAATACTTAATGAATTCATCTTCGAATTCTTTGTATGGAGGAGTCATAACGAAACATACGTTCATTCTTGAACGGTCTTCCATCTCAGCCGTACCCATGAACAGTTCGTTTCGGTCGATTTCGTCGTAAAGCAATTTCGCTTTCGCGATATTACGTTTTTCGATTTCTTTAAGACCACCCAACTCTTTGTACCATCTCAATGTCATCAAACAAGAGTAGATCGGCAACACAGGAGGCGTATTGAACATTGATTCTTTATCGATATGTGTCTGATAATTCAACATCGTCGGAATCGGACGACCTGATTTTCCTACAGCATCTTTCTTCACGATTACGATCGTAACACCTGCAGGTCCGAGATTTTTCTGAGCACCCGCATAGATCAATTCGTATTTTGACACATCAACCGGATGAGACATAAAGTCGGAAGACATATCACAGATCAATGGCACATTCACTTCAGGAGTATCCAATACTTCTGTTCCGTAGATCGTATTATTAGATGTATAATGGAAGTATTCGCAATCAGCAGGGATCGAATATCCTTTCGGGATATAATTGTAGTTTTTATCCGCTGAAGAACCTACCACTTCTACTTCGCCAAAGAAGCGCGCTTCTTTGATCGCATTCTTAGCCCATGTACCCGTATCGGTATAAGCGGCTTTCTTTTTCAGCATATTGTACGGAACCATGCAGAACTGCATGCTCGCGCCACCACCTAAGAACAAAACCTCATAGCCTTCGGGGATATTCATCAGTTCTTTGATCAACGCTCTTGTTTCGTCCATCACAGCCACAAACGGTTTACTTCTATGAGATATTTCCAAAAGAGACAAGCCAGTCCCTGCGAAATCTTCAATAGCAGCTATCGTATTCTTAATCGTATACGGACTTAAAATACAAGGGCCCGCATAAAAATTGTGCTTTTTCATACTCTGAAATTTTGTAGTTTATTTATGTATTATGATAAAGGTATTAGCAAAATCCTATAATCAGGAGTTTTAATGTTTCCAAATTAAGGAAATATTTTTAATAATTCAAAAACCAAACAGGACTTTGTCTCAAAAAACAATTGCAATTTTCCACAAAGGGATCTCCTAGCTACTATAAAAAGAGTGTATCAGAAGACAAAATGCTAGCCATAACCCCAATAAAATCTATTATTAACGTTTATAACGATCTTTCCATAGCATCTGCATAAAATCTGACATTTTCGCTTCTGCAGGATTATTTTGCGGCTTCCATAATGAAACATCACGGATCGCAGGCGGAAGAAAATCCTGTTTTACGAAATTGCCTTCATAATTATGCGCATACTTATAATCTTTTCCATAATCGAGCTCCTTCATCAATTTGGTCGGAGCATTGCGCAGATGCAACGGAACGGGAAGATTGCCTGTTTTTTCAACGAGCGCGAGCGCCTCATTGATCGCCTGATATGCAGAATTACTTTTTGCGCAAGTCGCCATATAGATGACCGCCTCCGCCAAGATGATGCGACTTTCGGGCCAACCGATTTTCATAACCGCATCAAACGTGGCATTTGCCAACAGTAACGCATTGGGGTTGGCCAAACCGACATCTTCGGACGCAAAGATCATCAATCGGCGAGCAATGAATGCCGGATCTTCGCCACCGGCCACCATACGGGCCAGATAATATATCGCCGCATCCGGATCGCTCCCCCTCATTGATTTGATGAAAGCAGAAATCAAATCATAGTGCATCTCTCCTCCCTTATCGTATGCCATCGGATTTTCCTGAAGACGATCGACAACGATCTGATCGGTTATGACAACGGTATCATCTTCGGTTGAACCAGCCAAAAGGTCGATAATATTGAGCATCTTCCGGGCATCGCCACCCGCGAAACGAAGCAATGCGTCATTCTGACGAATATCAAAATGCCTGTATTTCAATTCGGAATCTTTATGGATAGCACGATCGATCAGATCCAGCATATCTTGGTCATCCAGCGGCTTAAGCGTATAGACTTGACAACGAGACAATAAAGGGCGTATCACCTCAAAAGACGGATTTTCGGTAGTAGCCCCGATAAGCGTCACCGTACCATTCTCGACGGCACCCAAAAGAGAATCCTGCTGGGACTTACTAAAACGATGAATCTCATCAATAAACAATATCGGACTACGCTGATCGAACATTTTATTGCGCTTGGCGCTTTCGATCACTTCTCTTACATCTTTGACACCCGACTGAATCGCACTCAATGTATAAAAAGGACGATCAAGCTGATTGGAAATGATTCGCGCAAGAGTAGTTTTACCGACTCCGGGAGGTCCCCACAAGATAAATGACGATATATTTCCGGAATCGATCATTTTTCGTAAAACGGCACCCGGACCCACTAAGTGTTTCTGTCCGATGTAGTCGTCGAGCGTCTTCGGTCGTAATCGATCGGCTAAGGGTTGTGACATATCCTTTGTATTTTTTCGTTCTTACACAAAGATACATTTTCGGCTGTTGAATTATCATTCCTTTCGGGAAATAAACCGATAAAACAAGCCCTCTTTGCCATACGACAAAGAGGACTAATCTATAATTTATTGAGGATATACATATTTGGTTATGATCTCACGATTTCGCTTGGCTTTTTTTCGGAAAGCATATTCCTTCGGGTAAAACACCCGATAAAGCAACCTGTTGAAATCGAAAGAAGCAGAAGTTCCATAATCCATACCCACCCCATTTTGCGGCACACCCGGCACGGCAACCGGATTGCGGTTGATTACGGTAAAACAAGCACCTTTTGAATCGGTAAAGGTAAAGATCTGCCGATCGGACAAACCTTTATTGGGCAAATCGAGAGTAAATGACTTAAGCTCCAATCCCTGATCAATCAGCCTGCCATACTCCTCATAACGAATTTCCAGTATCATTTTATTGAATTTGCAGGGAACATCATCCCCCAACAGAACATTCATTTCCATACCGGAAATATCCAATATCGACTTGTCGAAAACAGGTTTAAGAGCTGATTCCTGAGCATTGCCAGAAAATACGGACAAAACGAAATAACTGAAAATAACCGATGACGTCTTCTTCATACGATTTGAGTTGAAATAAATTCTTTGGCCGATTTTATAAATATACAAATTTAATTTATGCCATTTAAAATTATTGATTATAAACTAGTGATCTCCAACAAGCCTAATCATATGT
>CAMTOW010000236.1 GCA_947074245.1 uncultured Bacteroidales bacterium
CTCTTCCCCAACACGAGGCTCTGCCGATCTGTGAAGTTTTTTAGCGCTCTTCTTGTGCTGTTATTCGCATTGTCCGGTTGTTCGGACTCTACCATCCGTTTTTCATCACCCGATAAGGATTTGATGGTGACCTTCCGTATCGACACCAAAGGTGTGCCTTATTACAGTCTTACCTATAAGAATGAGCTTTTGATTGATGAGTCTCGTCTGGGACTCCATCTGCAGGAAGTTCCGATGGACACGGCGTTGACTCTATTGAGCCATACCGTCGAAATGAATCGCTATGCGGATGCTCCGATCGGGATTCCGGCGGATTCATCCGGTATATATAATGAATTGATCGCGAAGGTTTCGCGAGAGAATAAAGAGATGGATATCGTTATTCGTCTTTACGACGATGGTGTCGCCATTCGTTATTGGTTGCGCGGATATGAAAACGTGATTTTGGAAGGAGACATGACCGAAATAAATCTCACGAACGACGGTACTGCGTATTGGTCGGTCGGAGATTATAATTCAGGCGAGAAATTGAATTATTACCGAGGTGATATCACTCGTATTGCCGAATCCGGTTATGACACCTTATTGAATAAAGCAGACCGTCGCTTCAAAGACAACATCTATGTGAATACTCCGTTTCTGATGAAGACTCAATCGGGTAAATACCTGAACCTGCAACAAGTCGGCTGCACGGGTTATGATTATTATAAACTCCGTGTAATACCCGGTGAACGGACACTTTACTCAAGTATCTATGTAGATGGGTTAAATCAGAAGGTGATTACGTTGCCCTATAATACGCAATGGCAGACGATCGGAGTCGCAGAAAGCGCTTCGGATTTACTTGCTTCCGATCTGGTTTATAATCTGAGTGTGGAGGAAGATGAGGAAAAGGAGAAATATACCCATCCGATCTCTCGGTATAATAATTTCTGCTATAATAATGTAATCTTACCATTTTCCCGACATTATGAAGGGAATCGGGAATATGTCTTATTAGATATCACGGAAAAGTCAGCCTCTACGATCGCTCATCAAATGGGGTTGCATATTGTGTTCAATCGTCCGCTTAGTGTATATTCCGATTATACAGGAACGATTAGTGAGTCGCATCCCATCTCTGAATTTGTACGTCAGTTGCCTGCCGAATGGGGTGAAACGCGAATTATTGGAGGAGAGTTGGGTAAGTATGTGATCGTGGCTCGTAAAGATCTGAACTCCGACAACTGGTTCGTAGGTGGTATCGGTGATGGAGATATATATGATGTTGATGTGAGTTTCGATTTTCTCGCTTCCGATTTGCTTTATCGGGCGAATATTTACGAAGACGGGAAAAAAGCCGATTGGCTTCGAAATCCGGGTGATTATGTTCAGCAACAGATATTCGTTCGGAAAGATAACACGATGTCATTCCATATCGCACCGGGTGGCGGATTCGCCATTATTCTGAAAAAAGTAAAGAACTCCTGATCGGATCATCCGATTTGATATACGACGGCACTGTCTTTGATTTTGTATTGATAATCAAAGACAGTGCCGTTTTTAGTTTCTCCTGATAGGAAACGGGTATAAACAAAACGGGTGCTTCACCGACGTGAAACACCCGCTTGGATTATCTCCGGAATATCTTATTCCGATTTAAGTTCGATAGAGCTGGTCTGCAATCCTTTTCCGGATACTTCCAGTTGAATAGCTCCCGGTTTTTCATCAGCCTGTACCAAAACGACCAGTTGTCCGCTGAATGCCTTCATAGCCGGCGCATGGAATTGGGTGATGTCTGCAGGATCTCCATTGGCTGCCGCGCGATATTTACCGGCACCTTTCACTTTGAAGCGAAGCTCTGGAGTTGCGTCCAAACATGGATTTCCGTCTTTATCTACTACCGTCGCTGTAACGAAGCTGATATCTTTCCCATCGGCTTTGATCGTTTGTCTGTCTGCAGACAGGGCGATATGATGAGGTTTTCCTGCCGTTACGATCTGTTTTTCGGCAACAGCTTTCCCGTCTTTGTCGTAAGCGACTACTTTTAGCGTTCCCGGTTCGTATTTCGTATCCATCCACATCAGACGGTATCGTTTGCTACGCTCAAGAGATTTCAACGCTTCTTCCGTTCCTGAAGAATCCCGGTCGATGGTCAGATCTTTCGTGCGGCGTCCCTGACTTTTTCCGTTGATGAACAGTTCGGCAGATGGGTAGTTCGTATAGACGAATACCGGAGTTGTTTCTCCTTCGCGTCCTTCCCAGTTCCAATGTGGGAGAATGTGTAGAGTTTCCTCTTCTTTGTTCCAGTGACTGCGATACAGGTAGTAACGGTCTTTCGGAATACCGGCAAGGTCGACGATCCCGAATAGAGAACTATGGCTCGGCCAATCTTCATAATAAGGGGTTGGTTCGCCCAAATAATCGAAACCGGTCCATACGAATTCACCGATGCAGTAGGGTAAGTCTTCGTGTTGGATGAAGTCATCCTCCGGAAGGTTTGACCAACCGCAGTGTTCCACATCATACGATGAGGCTTGATGATCGGGATATTTTGCCATCGAACGGCGTTCTACCGGGAATTTATAGATTCCGCGAGAACTTACGGTCGATGCGGTTTCACTTCCCAAGATAATTCGTTGAGGCAGTTTGTCGTATGCTTCGCGATATACCCATGGGCGGTAGTTGAAGCCCGGTACTTCGATCGTTGCACCCATATTGTTGTTCAGGAAGTCATGTGGACGGTCCATTCCGTTCGTTACGAAGCGAGTCGGATCCTCGCGATGACAAATGTCCTGAAGGAATTTTGTGATTTTAGCGCCTTCGCCTTTGCTGGTGCTCTGTTCTTCCACCTCGTTGCCGATAAACCACATCACCACGCTCGGATTGTTGCGATAATGACGGATCAGATTTACGAGATCTTTCTCAGCCCATTCGTCCCAGATCAGATTGTAACCGTTTTTCACTTTCGGCACTTTCCAACTATCGAACGATTCACATGCTACCATCATACCCATTTCATCACACGCCGCTACCAGTTCCGGTGCAGGCATATTATGTGACGTACGGATCGCGTTCACACCCATCTCTTTCATGATGCGGATCTGACGACGGATCGCCGCATCATTTACGGCTGCTCCCAATGGACCCAGGTCATGGTGGTTACATACGCCCTGGAATTGAACTTTGCGTCCGTTCAGGAAGAATCCCTGATCGGGAATTACAACAGCGGTACGTACACCGAAGCGGGTTGTCGTTTGATCTTTCAGTTTGTCGCCTTCATAAATGGCGATCTCCGCGTTATACAGGTTTGGCGTGTCAAGATCCCACAGTTGAGGGTTTGCGATTGTCAATTCGGTCTGAACGGAGTTGCCTTCCTGTGCGATCTCGGCTGCACTCGGTAAAGAAAGTTTGTCGGATGTAGCGACTACTTTTCCTTGCGGATCTTTGATTGCGATGCGGAAGTTATAATTCTCGGGTTTGGCTCCTTGTGGTAATTCGAATTCGCTGCGAACCGATACTTTTGCGTAGTTGTCATTTACGACTGGCGTCTGGACCTGCGTACCCCATGTCGGGATATGTGCATCTTCGGTAATGATCACGCGTACGTTACGATACAAACCTGCTCCGGGATACCATCTTGATGATTCCGGGTAGTTTTCCAAGCGGATCGCAAGCGTATTGTCGCCTTCCGCGTTGAGGAAATCGGTGATGTCCAAGAAATACGAATTGTATCCGTAGGCCCATCCACCTGCGTATTGTCCGTTTACGTATACTTTCGAATTGCTCATTGCTCCGTCGATTTCGATTACGGCGCGTTTGTTGGAATCGAATGTAGGCGTAGCGAACTTTGTGCGATACCATCCCACTCCGACAAACGGAAGTCCGCCTGTTCTACCGGCTTTCAAAGATGCTTCGCTTTGTCCGTCTTGGGTGATCGCTACGTCTTGTAGGTCGTTGCGTCCGTCGAAAGGACCGTAGATTGCCCAATCGTGTGGCACTCGGACCGTTTCCCACTTTTTGTCGTTAAAAGTTTTTTCCTGAGCAGTCGGAAAATCGCCTTTGGCAAACTTCCAGTTCTTTTCAAGCGATAGGGTGTCACGCGTCTGTGCGTTTGCTCCCATTGCTATTAAAAACAGAAGAGGAAATGTGGATTTCTTCATAGATTATATTAAAGAGAAATTAATAAGTCGGCTATAAGTAGTTGTTGAACCTTACTTATGCAAGATGAATTCTTTCTTGTTTTATTTACAAAATCAAACGGTTACTACGGCTAGATGCCGTCCGTTCCTTATACGAAGCATAAGGATGAATTAATAGTTGTAATTTGAACGCTTAAAGATAAAATCTTTCATATAGATATTATCCGTTTCAATACAAAAAAAAGAATTAAATATTGAAAATTAATCGTTTAGATTCTGTTTGAAGCCTGAGTTTCGGCTTAAATCTGAAAATTTCGGATACAAAAAAACCGAATTGAGAGATTTTTTCTCAATCCGGTTTGC
>CAMTOW010000237.1 GCA_947074245.1 uncultured Bacteroidales bacterium
AGCATGCATCTCATTGGGGTCATAGCCCGGTTTGGCTAAAAATACCGACAGATGATTGCCGGATTCCCACCCTTCATTGAGCCAGGAACCCCGAATCTTCGCGATCGTATTAATATTAGCCAGAATATCCGGATTCTTCAAAAACGTATTTTTAAAGTCATCATAGACACCCATTACCAACAACGGATCGGCGTCGGGGTAATCGGCCGTGCGATAAATGATGTATTTACCGATTGGCGACTCATTGCCAAATACCTGATTGGCAAACGAACGGGAAATAGCGATCTCATTATTTCCATTGCGAAACAGTCTCTGCCGATCTCCCTCGATCAAATCGTAAGAGAAAATATCGAAGAAGGTCGTATCGCAGGTCATGATGGAACATTTGTATTTACTGTCTTTGTAGTTGACGATATCCTCGACACTCCACAAGCGTGTAAACGACTCGATATTCGGATTCATCTCGGTTAATCGTTCAGCCAGAACCGGCGGACTGTAACACATCAGTTCTTTGGAGTCCTGACTGGTATAGATCCACAATCGATCTTTGTTTTTCTGATAATGATCGATACTTAGTTCATGAAATGCAAACGCATAAAGAAGAATTACGATAGTGAGCGAAACACTGAATCCAAGAATCGTAATCACGGAGAACCCGACGTTTCTCCTTAAAAAATGCATCAATAATCTGAAACTGAATATATCGTTCATAATCCCAAGTAAATTTTAATCCGAATTAAAATTGGCAACATCTATGCCATCTTTTAAAACCCTTATATACTGCACCTTGAAATCAAACAACCGCTTACTACTGTAAAAAAAATAGACAGTGGTGTATGATTATTAGACATGGAAGCGAACTGTCTTGGATTGAAATCCGACTAACAAATAACGAAGCTTGCGGATCAATCCGAAAACAGGTAAAAATAAACCCCGCCGTTCGATTGAACAGCGGGGCTTATGCTCCAGAAAAGCACCGGTGATTTATAATTGCAATAAACCTTCAGGCACTTCCATATAAATGGTTTTCTTTTTTTCGTCGATTTTCGTCACGAACTCATCTACTGCGGGAATAAGAAGCGTTTCTCCTTCATGATCGATTACGAACAAAACATTGGCCGTAGCATCATCGATTTCGGTAATTGTGCCGAGCGTGCCGTGATTCTTTTCGACTACGGTATAGTTCAAGAAAAAGTCTTTTCCTCCCTGCATCGCTTCGCCGTTGGGCACATAAGATTTCGGAAAATAGACATCCATATTGGTAAACATCCGGGCATCTTCGGCCGAATCGATATCAAGTAATTTTACCAATGCGCTCGACGCACCGCGAAAACGATACTCTTCCAAAAAGAACGGAACGAAAATATCATCGACAGGACATACGAAATAAGGACAATCGGTACGATCGAACACATCGTCGGTGAATGTAAATGCCAATTCGCCACTCAAGCCGTGCGGTTTGTTGAATTGCCCGATCTTAATCAGGTCTTCTTTTTTTATCATAGGAATTAATTAATACGGGTGATTCGTGCTCCGATCGCATTCAAGCGTTTATCGATATTCTGATATCCGCGGTCGATCTGATCGATGTTGTGTATGGTACTGGTTCCGTCGGCAGACATGGCTGCGATCAACAACGCGATACCCGCGCGGATATCGGGAGATGACATGACAGCCCCGCGTAGTTTGATCTGATTGTCGAGCCCGATCACCGTCGCGCGATGCGGATCGCACAGAATGATCTGCGCTCCCATATCGATCAGTTTATCGACAAAGAACAAACGACTCTCGAACATCTTCTGATGGATAAGCACGCTGCCTTTGGCCTGCGTAGCCGTAACGAGCAATACGCTCAACAAATCGGGGGTAAGCCCGGGCCACGGAGCATCGGCGATATTCATGATCGATCCGTCGATGAAGGTATCGATCGTATAGTTTTCGTGAGGAGGGATATACAAGTCGTCGCCGATCTGTCCTACCGTAATCCCCAAACGACGAAAGCTTTCGGGAATCACACCCAGATTTTCGCACGATACATCTTTGATCGTAATTTCAGAACCGGTCATAGCCGCCATTCCGATAAAGCTACCCACTTCGATCATATCCGGAAGAATGGTATGCTCTGTTCCACCCAAGGTTTCAACACCTTCGATCACAAGCAGATTGGATCCGATCCCTTCGATATGCGCACCCATCCGAACCAGCATTTTAGATAACTGCTGAAGATATGGTTCACAAGCGGCATTGTAGATGGTTGTTTTGCCTTTGGCCAAAACCGCCGCCATAAGGATATTGGCAGTTCCGGTGACAGACGCTTCATCCAACAGCATGTATGCCCCTGTCAATCCGTTCTTGGCAGTAATCTCATAGATCTGACGATCGGGATTATATACGAAATCGGCACCAAGTTTCTGCAACCCGACAAAATGGGTATCCAGGCGTCGGCGTCCGATCTTGTCGCCGCCCGGTTTGGGAAGCATGGCGTATCCGAAACGAGCGACGAGCGGCCCGATGATCATCACCGATCCGCGCAACGAAGCGCTTCGCTTGAGGAACTCATCGGAATGGAGATAGTCCATATTGATATCATCCGCCCGGAAGCTATACGTGTTTTCGCCCAAACGAGCTACTTTGACGCCCATATCTCGTAAGAGCTGAATCAGATTATTGACATCAAGGATATCGGGAATATTATGGATTACGACTTCGGCCGGAGTGAGAAGTGTAGCGCAGATGATCTGCAAAGCTTCGTTTTTAGCACCCTGGGGAATAATGATTCCCTGCATTTTGTGGCCACCTTCGATTACGAATGAAGACATAGTATCGAGTTTATTTCTTTGAGTTAACAATTCGCCATTTTTCGGCAAAAAGCCGTTTTTCCAGGCAGAGATTGCAATTTATAAAAAAAGCGGTCATCGAACCGCTCTTCTCATCGTATTTTTATTTTTACGCTGTGCCATTTCTTTTCCATTGCGAAGCCGGATCGACTGGACATCCTCAACGTTTCGATTGCCGGTGTATTCCAGAATATCCTTAATGATCTTCTCGTCTTCTCCCTCATTGCCCTCTTTGGCGATAGAAAGATAAGAGCGTTTCATATGGTTGGCTAGCAAAGCGAGCAACTGACGTCGCTGCGTAGGATCTTCGATATTTTCGGCCTTCGCCAACATCTCTTCCAGATATTTGCCGTAGTGACGATAACGGATTCGAGGAAGGCTGTACGGAACTTTCTCCGGCCGGGTATACAGGTTCTCTTTGCGGATTATCTCATAGGGATAGTCGATATCCAGTTTGAAATCAGACATGATTGCCAAATGATCCCACAACTTGTGTTTGAAATCTTCCACATCGCGCAGATGCGGAAACAGATTTCCCATAATACTGATGATACTCTGAGCACAACGTGTCCGCTCGGCACGATCCTCAATAGTCAGGGCATGATCAACCATACTTTGTACATTCCGTCCGTATTCGGGAAGTATCATTTTCTTTAACTGGGTGTTATATTCCATAAGAATCAAAGAGATAAGATCGTGATTATATTATTTTTTTCTTCGGTGTGGTAGCAACGAATTCTTTCAGATAAAACGGCTCGAAGTAAGCCACGTCTTTGAAATCGCCTTTTCGGAAAGCGACTTCGGCCAATGCCGTCATATCATAAGCGACGGGTAAAACCGATTGTATGAAACGGGCATTGGGATGTTTGATGATTCCTTCGCATTTGGCAGCGCCGTCTCCGAAGAAATAAACCGGCTGCTTATCCAAAAACTCTTTGTAGGAGTTCTCATCAATGATATCGGCCGAAACCGGTTTTACTTCACCCAATCCCAAATCGTAGATCGCCGAATAGACTTCCATACGGCGTGCATCAATCATCGGGCAGAACAAAGCGTCTTCGGCAAAGTTTCCTCCGAAAATCACCGAACAGGTAAGGATCTGCAAGGTATTCAGTCCGATCAACGGAACGTCCAGTCCGAAACAAAGCCCTTTGGCTTCGGACACGCCGATACGCAGGCCGGTATATGATCCGGGGCCGCAACTTACGGCGACAGCATCGGGCTTAATATTCTTAGATCGCGCAAAGGCCAAAGCCTCTTCAACGAATACGCCCAGATTCTTCGCATGCGATGGTCCGTCAAACGCTTCTTTGTGAAATTCGACAGCTCCGTCTTTCGTCAAAGCAACGGAACATACATTCGTCGATGTCTCTATATTTAGTATTGCTGGCATTTTAAAAATTCAAAAATATTATAACGTTATGTATGACAAAAATACGCATTTTTAGATGTATAATGACTGATGTAACCAGAATTAAGATTAATTTTGCGAAAACTCAGATCGAAATGATACAGTCAATGACAGGTTTCGGCAAAGCTACCGCCGAATTATCCAATCGGAAAATAACCGTTGAAATTAAGTCACTTAAGATCGGAAGAGCACACGTCTGAACTCCAGTCACTCCGGAGAATCTCGT
>CAMTOW010000238.1 GCA_947074245.1 uncultured Bacteroidales bacterium
GTTTTAGCTTGACTAAATGCTTTATTCACAAGTTTTTCGTGTGCAAAGCCGGCAGATGTAGCCAGTATCAAGACGGAAGACAATAAAATATTTTTCATCTTACAATTATTTAGTTGTTTATAGTAAAAGTCGATGAGATTAAAAAAGAGAGGAAGAAAGTGTAGGCACTCTCCTCCTCCACATTTTTAATTATTTATTTCTTCATTATTATCAATTGTTTCGATTATATCTTCAGCAGATTCGGTTAATACTTTACATACTGAAGCGATTTCATCATTCTTTTTATCTAGATTAATTAAGCGAACACCTTGCGTAGCACGTCCCATAATACGTAAATCAGCAACATGAAGGCGTAAAGCGATTCCAGATTTGTTGATAATCATCAAATCGTTCTCATCAGTAACACTTTTAATCGTAACTAGAGAACCTGTTTTATCCGAAATATTCAATGTTTTAACCCCTTTACCTCCTCTACGCGTAATACGATAAGAAGTAATTGGAGATCGTTTTCCAAATCCTTTTTCAGAAACAACAAGAATGCTGTGTTCAGAAGAGTTTTCATCAACGATTTCTTCAGATTCGTCAGTTGATTCTAATTCACCTTCCAATGATAAAGTTTCATCTACTTCGAAATCTTCATTGTCCGATTCATCTAAATCAAGAACCATTGGGCTGCTTTCAACACCTGGATAATTGACTGTTATCATTCCGATAACCTCATCATCCAAACTATCCAACTTCATACCTCTCACTCCCGTCGCATTTCGACCCATAACACGTATTGCATTTTCATGGAAACAAATTGCGCGGCCATTTTTATTTGCGAGGATAATGTGCTGATTACCATCAGTCAAGCGAACTTGAATTACCTGATCGTCATCATTAATGTTAATCGCATTGATACCATTCGTTCTCGGACGTGAATAGGCCTCTAATAGAGTTTTCTTGATTAATCCTCGTTTCGTACAAAACAACAAAGAGTGTTTCGTATTATATTCCGGATCTTGCAAATTCTTAACGCGGATAAAGGCATTTACTTTATCATCCGAATCAATATTCAAGAGATTTTGAATAGCTCTACCTTTTGTATTTTTACCCCCTTCTGGAATTTCATAAACTTTCAGCCAGAAGCAACGGCCTTTCTGTGTAAAGAAAAGCATTGTATTATGCATTGAAGCAGGATAGATATATTCGATGAAGTCTTCATCACGAGTATTACTTCCTTTAGCACCAACCCCACCTCTATTCTGTGCTCTAAACTCGGTTAATGGAGTTCGCTTAATATATCCAAGATGAGAAATCGTAATGATCATTTCATCGTCAGCATAGAAATCTTCAGGATTGAACTCTTCCGAAGCATAAACAATTTCCGAACGACGCGTATCACCAAATTTTGTTTTGACTTCAAGAAGCTCATCTTTGATGACATTCATACAAAGCTCATTATCAGATAAAATACGATTATAATATTCAATCTGTTTCATTATTTCGTCATATTCGGCATGAAGCTTATCCTGCTCAAGTCCGGTCAACTGGCGCAAACGCATTTCAACGATTGCTCTTGCCTGAATCTCAGTAAGTTCAAAACGTTCAATCAATCGTTCGCGAGCGATGTCCGGGCTTTTTGATGATCGTATAATAGATATTACTTCATCAATATTATCCGAAGCGATAATCAAGCCTTTTAAGATATGAGCTCTCTTCTCTGCCTCACCCAACTCATAACGGGTACGTCTGATAACTACTTCATGGCGATGCTCTACAAAATAATGAAGCAACTCCTTCAAGTTCAACAAACGAGGTCTACCATTGACAAGCGCGATATTATTAACGTTGAAGGTTGTCTGACAAGCTGTCATCTTATAAAGCTTGTTTAATACAACACTTGCATTGGCGTCTTTCTTTACATCAACAACAATACGCATACCCTGACGGTCTGATTCGTCATTGATATTTGAAATTCCTTCTAATTTCTTCTCATCAACAAGCGATGCGATATGCTTGATTAGTTCTGCCTTATTTACAAGATACGGAATTTCAGTAATAATGATTTTGTCACGATTCTGATCCGTCTCAATTTCAGCCTTTGCTCGGATCACGACTCTTCCACGTCCTGTTTCAAAAGCCTCTTTTACGCCGGCATATCCATAGATATATCCTCCTGTCGGAAAATCTGGAGCCTTCACATATTTAGTTAATTCCTCAACCGTAATTTCTTGATTGTCAATCAATGCGATTGTCGCATTAATTACTTCAGAAATATTATGAGGAGGCATATTTGTAGCCATACCTACCGCAATACCCGAAGCTCCATTAACCAATAGTGTCGGAATGCGAGTTGGTAAAACTGTTGGCTCTTTTAGAGTATCATCAAAGTTTAACTGAAAATCAACCGTGTTTTTATCAATATCGCGAAGCATTTCCTCTGCGATTTTCGCAAGTCTCGCTTCAGTATAACGCATAGCAGCCGCGCTATCTCCATCGACAGAACCAAAGTTACCCTGGCCGTCAACCTGAGGATATCTCAATGACCATTCTTGTGCCATTCGCACCAAAGCACCATAAACTGATGAATCACCATGGGGATGATACTTACCCAAAACCTCACCCACAATTCTGGCTGATTTCTTATAGGGTTTGTCATAAGTATTTCCTAATTCATTCATCCCAAACAATACTCGACGATGAACCGGTTTAAAACCATCTCGAACATCGGGCAGTGCACGAGATACAATCACCGACATTGAATAATCAATGTAAGATGATTTCATCTCATCCTCAATGTTAATCTTTATAATTCTATCTTGATCAACCATTTAATAAATTAGTTTGGTTATATAAATTTTCATTTAAAAATGACAATACGCTTACTACGTTTCTATTTTATTGAAAATGTAGAATCTATCGTCAAATAGCGAAAGGAAATAAGCCCGAAATCGTTATTTTGAGCCTAATCCAAGAAACAAAGATACCGATTTTTCTGCTTTTAACTATAAATTTTTTCTACCTTTTTCATTTTGCAATTATAAGCTTTCATCTGTTTTTATTTATTTCAGAACGTTAATTGCATAGATTCATGGTTTCGGCATACTATTTGTTATCGTTCCTCAAAACAAGTATCCAACTTAAACTGTTTTACTTATATTTGTAAGAATCACGTTTTATACGACAATCGAAATTTAAAAATCGAAATAATGGAAAAAAACTTTTCGCCACGAATAAAGAATATCCTCGGTTATAGCCGTGAAGAAGCGATGCGTTTGCATAACTCCTTCATTGGTCCCGAACATCTTATTTTGGGAATTCTTCGTGATGGTACGGGCAAAGCCGTTGATGTACTAAAGCGTTCCGGTATCGATTTGATACATATCAGAAGAATCCTCGAAGAGATATTATCTGCCGAAGAAGAATACGTGAGTGAAGAACTTATCATAAGCAAAAATACCGATAGAGCCCTGAAAATAAGCTTACTTGAAGCTCGTTTATTAAAATGTAAAACTACAGATACTGAGCATTTGCTATTGGCTATATTAAAAGATGAGAGTTCGATTGCATCACAGGTTCTTAATGAGCAGAATATTAGCTACGAAATGGTTATCAATCAATTGAAAGCCAATACCGATTTAGAGATTCCAGACTCATCACCTCAAATGGGCGCCGGATTTACCGACGATGATGATGACGAAGAGATGGAAGAAGACAGACGATATCATAACGAACAAAATAAAGCGTCATCTTCAACTGCAGGAAAACCGTCTAATGATACGCCTGTTCTCGACAACTTTGGAATAGATATGACAAAAGCTGCCGAAGAGGGACGCCTGGATCCGGTTGTCGGCCGCGAAATGGAAATTGAGCGGTTAGCTCAGATCTTATCCCGTCGCAAAAAAAACAACCCAGTATTAATTGGTGAACCCGGTGTGGGTAAATCGGCAATCGTCGAAGGGTTGGCATTGCGTATCATTCAGAAAAAAGTATCTCGTGTACTTTTCGACAAACGCGTAGTAGCGCTGGATATGGCTTCCATCGTTGCCGGCACTAAGTATCGTGGTCAGTTTGAAGAACGTATCAAGGCTATTCTCAATGAGTTATCGAAGAATCCTAACATCATACTCTTTATTGACGAACTTCATACCATTGTAGGCGCAGGTGGAGCAACCGGATCTATGGATGCGGCAAATATGCTTAAACCGGCCCTTGCTCGTGGTGAAATTCAATGTATCGGAGCCACCACACTCGATGAATATCGTAAGAATATCGAAAAAGATGGAGCGCTTGAGCGTCGTTTCCAAAAAGTGATGGTCGATCCGACCACACCGGAAGAAACTCTTCAAATTCTGAAAAACGTAAAAGAGCGTTATGAAGATCATCATAATGTAATATATACGGATGATGCCCTAGATGCTTGTGTTAAACTGACAGACCGCTACATCAGTGATCGCAACTTCCCGGACAAAGCAATCGACG
>CAMTOW010000239.1 GCA_947074245.1 uncultured Bacteroidales bacterium
CCGACGTATCCAATGTCAAATGTCTTACTCTTGCCAACTCCGAAGTGGCTGAACTGATCGCTAAACCAGGGTCGAAAATTACGCAAGTTCCGGTAAAAGACTTGAACCTTCCGAAAGATTTGACCATTGGTGGTCTGCTCCGAAACGGCGTCGGAATGATGGTGAACGGAAATACGCAGATCATCCCTTATGATCTTGTTCTAGTATTCTGCTTAGACACATCCATTCGTAAATGCGAGAAATTATTCAACTGATAAAAGCAATGACTAAGCTTAACATACCGCTTATCGGTCGTATTTTTGGAATACTGCTTCTGATAGAATCAATCTTCATGTTTCTATCGGGAGTAGTATCCTTCATATATAAAGAACATGATATCTGGGCGTTTCTGATCTCCACCTTAGCTACGGCGGGTTGTGGTGCGATCATGGCCTACAACGGGCGTAAATTTACCGCCCAAATCGGCAAACGCGAAGGTCTGTTCATTGTAACTTTTTCCTGGGTACTGTTCTCGCTGTTCGGGATGTTACCTTTTCTCATCAGCGGCAGCATACCGAGCGTTACCGACAGTTTCTTTGAAACCATGTCCGGATTTACGACGACGGGGGCATCCATATTGAACAACATCGAAGAATTGCCTCACGGAATCCTCTTCTGGCGAAGCATCATTCAATGGTTGGGAGGTATGGGGATCATCGTTTTCACCCTGGCTCTGATGCCGATGTTCAGTTCGGGAGGTATCCAGCTTTTCAATGCCGAAGTTCCCGGTCTGACTCATGATAAGATCCGTCCGCGTATCCAACATACGGCCAAACGCCTGTGGTACATCTATTTCGTCATTACCATGTGTTGTGCCGGAGCGTTGTGGTTAGGACCGATGAATCTCTTCGATTCCATTTGCCATTCATTTACGACACTGGCTACGGGAGGATACTCGACCAAACAAGACAGTATCGCCTACTGGCACTCTTCTTATGTGGAGTATGTGATCTGTTTCTTCATGTTCATCGCCGGTATCAACTTCACATTGGTGTACTTTCTACTTACCGGCAAAGGCGAACGATTTGGTAAAGACGAGGAATTCCGTTGGTATGTCGGTATTATCGCGACATTCACGCTCGCTACCGGTCTGGCGTTCTGGCTTACCAATCAATTCACCGATTTAGAAACCGTCTTCCGCAATTCGATATTCCATGTTCTGACGATTCTGACTACGACTGGATTCGCCGGTTCGAATGCCAACTATGTGGAATGGGGCCCTATATTCTGGATCCTAACCCTTATTATTATGGCGTGTGGAGCTTGTGCGGGTTCAACCAGCGGTGGTATAAAAATCATTCGTATGATGGTCGTATTGAAAAATACGAGAAACGAACTCTATCGCCAGTCTCATCCCAACGCAATCGTTCCGGTACGCATCAACAAGCATGTGATTGCATTCGACTTGGTAACAAAGGTTCTGGCATTCATATTCGTTTACATTATTCTCGTAGTGATCAGCATCCTGTTTCTTACCGCTCTCGGGATGGGGTTCGACACTTCGTTCGGATGTAGCGTTACCTGCGTGAGCAATGTTGGTCCCGGGTTGGGAGCGACAGGTCCTGCGGGCAACTTCTCGATCGTTCCCGACGCAGGAAAATGGTTCTTATCCTTCCTGATGTTGGTTGGACGATTGGAACTTTTCACCGTTCTGGTTCTTTTCACTCCGGGCTTCTGGAAAAAATAATTCAGTCTATTTTTACTATATTTGCGTTAGATTATACAAAATTTTCACAAAGATATCATGAGCAAAAAAAAACCGGAAAAAAAAGCTCCGTCTAACAATTCCGTAAAATGGCATCATAAGTTCAGCGCGTTCGTCAAAAACGAACGCACTCATTTTATCAGCGGACTCTGTGTCTTGATGTTAGCCGTTTTCCTCTTTCTTTCCTTTCTGTCCTTTTTCTTTACGGGCGAAGCCGATCAAAGCAAATTGGCGCATCTACCGATTTCCGAACTGACCAGCATTCGCAGCGGATTGCAAAACTGGGCCGGCTTTCTGGGTGCGGATATAGCCGAACTGTTCATCAACCGATGGGTAGGCGTATCGGCGTTTCTGATCTGCATATTCTTCGGAGCGGTCGGATTGAAATGGATGAAGATTAAAAACTTCCGTCTTCTTCCTATTTTCCTCTATTGCAACGTACTCCTTTTATGGGGATCGTTGTTTTTCGGTTTTTTCTTCATTTCGGGTTATGAAGATTCATTCATCTATCTCGGTGGAGCACATGGCTATTATATGTCATTATTGCTCAAAGCAAACATCGGATGGTTCGGCACGTTGTTGCTCCTTACAGGTAGTTTCATCATCATCCTGACTTTGATCAACCGAAAAACAATCGATTATATCCGTATTTTCTTCCTAAATCTGCCCGGACCATTTCAAGCGTATATGCAGCGCCGCGAAGAACGCAGAAAAGCGCAACAGGAGGCCACTGCCAGACAGGCTGCGGAACCCCTTCGTCCTGCTTTGCCGAATCCAATGGCAAAAACGACCGATTCCGGTTTTGTAGACGAAATCAACGACATTATATCCGATCAAACCATCGAATCGCCATTGTATCCCGACAGCACTGCTTCGGATGTATATGATGAAACGTCGATGGATCCGGAAATCCCATTCGATACCAACACGGTTCTTTCGTCTGCGAAGAAGGATGATTCCGGCTATGTCATCTCTCGCAAAAAAGACGAAGAGCATGAGAACAATCACTGGGTGCAGAAAGAAGCACGCGAAAAAACCGGTGCACCGGCTCCTTCTACTCCGGTTGAGTCGCCCTCTGAGGTAAAAACCGAAAACGAGGACGAAACGGCGTTTGTCATCAACAAAGGAGGTGACTCCGATGACGAAGTGATCGTCGATCAGACCGAATTGAGCAATTACGATCCGACACTCGATCTATCCCGATACCGTTTCCCATCGTTCGACTTACTCAACCGATATGACGGTAGTGACAAGGAGATCGACATGGAGGAACAGAATGCCAATAAGAAACGAATCGAAGAGACATTGCGTAACTACGGTATCGAGATTCAGGCCATTACCGCAACGGTCGGGCCAACGATCACCCTTTATGAGATTATCCCGAAACAAGGAGTTCGTATCGCTAAGATCCGTAGTCTGGAAGATGATATCGCGCTAAGCCTCGCCGCTTTAGGAATACGTATCATCGCTCCTATTCCGGGCAAAGGCACCGTCGGCATCGAGGTTCCCAACAAAGATCCTCAAATGGTATCGATGCATTCGATCATCGCATCCCGCAAGTTTCAGGAATGTAAATACGACCTGCCGCTCGCGTTGGGTAAAACCATCACCAATGAGATCTTCATGATTGATTTGGCGAAGATGCCTCACATCCTGGTCGCGGGTGCTACCGGACAAGGTAAATCGGTCGGACTGAATGCAATCATCACGTCCTTGCTTTATAAAAAACATCCGTCACAATTGAAGATGGTGTTGATCGACCCGAAAAAAGTGGAGTTCAACATCTATTCACGCATCGAAAATCATTTCCTGGCCAAATTGCCGGATGCAGAAGAAGCGATCATTACGGATGTAACCAAGGTGGTAAGTACCCTCAATTCAATCTGTAAAGAGATGGATGAGCGCTATGACCTTTTGAAAATGGCAAGCACGCGTAACATCAAAGAATACAACGCCAAATTCCAGAACAGACAGCTTAATCCCGAAAAAGGACATCGCTACATGCCATACATCGTAGTCGTTGTCGATGAGTTCGGAGACCTGATCATGACAGCCGGTAAGGAAGTCGAACTTCCTATCGCCCGTATCGCCCAGTTGGCGCGTGCGGTCGGAATTCACATGATCATTGCCACGCAACGTCCGTCTACCAACATCATTACCGGTATTATCAAAGCCAATTTCCCGGCGCGTATCGCCTTCCGCGTATCCTCGATGATCGACTCTCGTACCATCCTTGATACACCGGGAGCCAACCAGTTGATCGGGCGAGGAGACATGTTGTTCTCTCAAGGCAGCGATCTGGTGCGTGTGCAGTGTGCATTCGTCGATACACCGGAAGTTGAACAGGTCAGCCATTACATCGGCGACCAGCAAGGATACCCTACTGCATTCCTGTTGCCCGAATATGTAGCCGAAGGAAGCGATGGTGCTCCCGACGTCGATCTGAAAGATCGCGATCAAATGTTTGAAGAAGCCGCTCGCATGGTAGTCGCAACGCAACAAGGATCTACGTCCATGATTCAACGTAAATTTTCAATCGGTTACAACCGCGCGGGACGTATCATGGATCAACTCGAAGCAGCCGGTATCGTCGGTCCGTTCGAAGGCAGCAAAGCCCGCCAGGTATTGGTAATGGACGATATGCATCTCGAACAGGTACTGGGTCAGATCGGAAGAGCGTCGTGTAGGGAAAGAGTGTTAAGATTAGTGTAGAT
>CAMTOW010000240.1 GCA_947074245.1 uncultured Bacteroidales bacterium
GCCTTTCGGAATTTCCGACTGTTCATTCATTATTCATTCACATAGTTTATTTTTCCACCTTATCTATGAATCACGTATACAAAACGCTTCTTTCGGGCCTATGCTGCGCCCTCTTTAGTCATGCATCCGCACAACAAAAACCAATGATGGGTTGGAGTTCATGGAACTCTTATCGCATCCACATCAATGAAGATCTAATCAAGGCTGCTGCCGATTCACTTGTTTCCAAAGGACTGGCGGATGCGGGCTATCAATTCGTCAATATCGACGACGGCTGGTTCGGCGGTGTTGACGGAGTTGGTCGTACTCCGGAAGGAGTAGTCCGTGTACACCCCGATCGCTTTCCGAATGGGATGAAACCGGTTGCCGACTACATTCACTCACTCGGTTTGAAAGCTGGCATCTATTCGGATGCGGGAGTCAACACCTGCGGCTCGATATGGGATGCCGATACCTGCGGAATCGGTGTCGGATTATATGGATTCGATGAATTCGACAGCAATGTCTTCTTCAACGACTGGGGGTATGATTATATAAAAGTAGACTGGTGTGGTGGCGACGATACGGGAAAGACCGAACAGGATCGCTATACGGCTATTCGGAAAGCGATGCAAAACACCGGACGCGATGATTTACGTCTGAACATCTGTCGTTGGGAATTCCCGGGGACATGGGCGATTAACGTCGGTGGGTCTTGGCGTATTTGCCAGGACATAACCCCGCACTGGGACGCCGTTGTCACACAATTCAATCATTCATTATACTTGGCTGCCTATGCTGGTCCGGGACATTTCAACGATATGGATATGATTGAAATTGGCAACCCCAAATCGACATTGACTCCGATTGAAGAAAGATCTCATTTTGCGCTCTGGTGCTTGATGAAGTCTCCGTTAATGATGGGATGCAATCTCGAAACCGTCCCGACGGAAAAGGTTGAAGTGTATAAGAACGCAGAATTGATCGCTTTGAATCAAGACATACTTGGCGAACAGGCAAAGGTAATTTGGAGAAAAGGCGATTTGATCACCCTTGCATGTCGTCTCGAAAAGAAAAACGGATCTGTCCGCGCAGTTGGCCTATTCAATAAAAGCGATAAACCGGAACTGATGCGTATCGACTTTTCTGATTTGAACCTGTCAGGCAAAGCTTCTGTGAGAGATCTTTGGCAACACAAAGAGATGGGCGATTTCTCTGGATATTACGAAACGATCGTACAACCTCATGAAACGGTGGTACTTAAAATCACAGGAGAAGGAAAAACCGATTGTCTGAAATTCGAAGGCGAATATGCTTTTATGAACGATTTCCTTCCAAAAAATCGGGAGAATCGTGCATTCTTCGCTGCACATCCGCAGGCATCGGGAGAATTCATAATGAAAAACCTGGGCAAGACACCCACGAATTGGGCGGAATTCAGAGATATTTGGATTACGAAAGCTGGTAAATACAAATTGAATATTTACTACAATTCTCCGGATCGACGCGATTTAAACATTACGGTCAATCAAAAAAACACATTTGAATTAAACGACTTAATCAGCTCTTCAGCCGATTCATTCGATACTCAATCAATAGTTGTTTCTCTCAAAAAAGGCATGAATACGATTCGCTTGAGCAATCCGAACGCTTTGGCACCGGATATCGACCGCATCGAATTAATCAAATTATAATAATTTTTCATTTTATTTGCAAGAATAGATAAATTCTTATAGATTAGTGTATTGATAGGCAAACTTTTCAATACACTAATTTTTTTTATGAGACGAGCAACATTACTTTTAGCATTATTTGCTTTCTGGGGCAATTTATTGCAGCTAAGCGCCCAAAACGATTACATTTATCTTGGAAACACAGACAGTAACAGCGGAACCGGATCTGGATCCGAAGAGGTAGGAGGTGCATTA
Organism: uncultured Bacteroidales bacterium; assembly: GCA_947074245.1. Taxonomy (GTDB): domain Bacteria; phylum Bacteroidota; class Bacteroidia; order Bacteroidales; family JAUNSR01; genus JAUNSR01. Next base: position 1,908 of record CAMTOW010000240.1, read on the forward strand.
TTAATCAATGCGTCAGAACTTACTCTTCTGGTCGGCTCTCAGATCGAATCGCTATGCATTTATCAAAACGGGTATAACCCGGAATACATCAACGCGTTTGTTTCTGAAGATCTTTCTGGCCAAATAATAGGTTCGAAAATGATTACGGATGTAAAGAAAGGGTGGAATACAATTGTTTTTGATTCTCCGATAACGATTCCGAACGGAGATCTGTATATCGGATACAAGATCAAATCTGAAAATGCCAATATCGGAACATTGACGAATAAAGGTTCTGACTTTGAATCATTCTATTATCATACGGGCGAGTGGCATCCTTATGACCTCAATATGAGCGTGTATGCTTTGGTTGGTGGCGAAAATATCCCGACACGTAATGTGCGTATCACGTATTGCGATTTTCCGAATGAAATAAAGAATGGAGAAAGTTACCCGGCAGAATTCAGCTTTAAAAATCTGGCTAGCAAAAATGTAAATTCTCTTCAGGTTGATTTTTCAATCAATGAGCAAGTCATGAAGAGTTGGCATTTCGACAATCTGGATATTGCGCAACTCGAAGAACACAAACTCGCTATTGCCGATCTGCAATTATCCGAAAATGGAGATCATCAAGCGAAACTAAGCATTACCCAAGTCAATGGAGACGTCGATCAAAACCCTTCCGACAACTCTTATCATTCTGAAGTTTATGTGCGCGATCAATTTGTTCCTCGTAAAATATTGATGGAGATATTTTCAACCGAACGTTGCATCAACTGTCCCGACGGTCATAAAATTATCCATGCGGCAACAGATTCTCGCGATGACGTTGTAATGGTCGAACATCATGCCGGTTATTATACAGACAAATATACCCTTTCAGAAAGCGTCGAATATACTTGGTTCTACAACGATATCTCAACTCATGCACCCGCATCGATGCTCGATCGTACCAATCTAAGCAAATTCGGAGCAACAGGTATGGGGTCTGCGGCATCTCCAGGACCGATATTCGGGGTAAAAAGCAACTTCAGTGATTTGGTAAAGAAAGCGTCTTCAAAAGCAGCTTATGCGTCATTGAGCATCGACTCTCATACGATCAATGATGAAAACAATACGCTTTCGATCCAAATATCCGGACAACAGGAACTTCCGATCTACGACGAAAACACCAAACTGATGGTATATCTCACCGAAGATAGCCTGGTTTCTCAAACACAAACCGGCGCAAATGGAAAAGACTATACACACAATCATGTAATCCGCAAAGTAATAACGTCAACTTGGGGAGATCTTGTAAATCTGGCGGATGGATTCTCAACCGACTATACGGTCGAACTTTCAGATAAATGGGAGAAACAGAACTTAAACATCGTAGCGTTCGTTTACAACCACAATGAGAACGATCCGAATGATTGCCGGGTCTATCAGGCTGACGAACGCCAACTCTTCAATCGTGTCAATTCGCTGGAAAATGAATATGCGGCTACATCAGCCTTATATTATAACCGGCAAGAACAACAGATTGTTATTGATGGTGAATACAGATGTCTGAATGTATATACTCTTTCCGGAATTCTTGCACATCGATACGAAACGGCTTCCGACCGAATCAGCACAAGTGATTATGCTCCCGGAATCTATATTCTTGATTTACAATCAACTGATGACAATCCGAAACGAATCAAAATAAACGTTCGATAACCGATTGTAAAACGATATGCTTTCAAACGATTTATCCGACCGCGCCGACAGACGCGGTCGGATTTTTTTATAGCCTCTCCAGTTATTCGATCAAGACTGAATCGACCGGCCCACTGGCGACCGCTTTATCTCTCGATTGGGTAGGTAAATAAATCTTTTTGATTACTTTTGGCAGGAAATCCTCCACAGGATTCCTATTTTAATAATCTAACCAGCATTAATCCAGACCTATGTTTTCAGGAATTGTAGAAGAAGCTGCTAAAGTGATAGCACTGAAACGTGATGGCGGAAACCTTCATATCACAATGGAGTGTTCCTTTACGAACGAATTAAAAATCGATCAGAGTATAGCGCACAATGGCGTATGTCTTACGGTAGTCAATATCGATGATACGAAATATACCGTTACGGCTATTCAAGAAACGCTTGATCGTTCGAATCTCGGCGATTTGCAAGTGGGCGATCTGGTTAATTTAGAACGAAGTATGATCATGAACGGTCGTTTGGACGGACACATCGTTCAGGGACATGTTGATCAGACTGCGATCTGCGCCAAAGTGGAAGAAGCTGACGGAAGTCATTATTTCACATTTGAGTATGATTTCAATCCTCAGATGGCTAAACAAGGCTATATGACGGTAGAAAAAGGTTCTGTCACTGTCAATGGAGTGAGTCTTACCGTATGTAATTCGAAAGACAACGGATTTCAGGTTGCAATCATCCCCTATACGTTGGAGCACACAAACTTTTGTCGTATTCAACCGGGCACCAAGGTGAATCTGGAATTCGACCTCATCGGGGTGTTTATGCAGAGTGACTCACTTTACGAAGCAAAATATAACATTACGGATCTT
>CAMTOW010000241.1 GCA_947074245.1 uncultured Bacteroidales bacterium
GAGATTCTCCGGAGTGACTGGAGTTCAGACGTGTGCTCTTCCGATCTCAGCAAAAGTGCAAAAAAAAAGGGAAAAGCGTTTACTTTTCCCTTTGTTTTTTCTACAAATTTTATCCTTTTAGAACAATTGGACAACAATGGAGAATTATCTGCAAATTGTTAATCTTGCGTTAATCCAACTTCAATACGGCAAGGAATGCTTTTTGCGGAACCTCTACCGAACCGATCTGTTTCATTCGTTTTTTTCCTTTCTTCTGTTTTTCAAGAAGTTTACGTTTACGGCTGATATCACCACCGTAACATTTGGCGGTTACGTCTTTACGAACAGCCTTGATTGTTTCGCGAGCGATAATTTTCGCACCGATTGCCGCCTGGATAGCGACATCAAACTGCTGACGAGGAATCAAGTCTTTCAGTTTTTCGCACATGCGACGACCCAGCGTAACCGAATTGTCGAAGTGAGTCAACGTAGAAAGCGCATCCACCGATTCTCCATTCAGAAGAATATCAAGTTTCACCAGTTTCGACGGACGATAGTCGTGGATATAATAATCGAAAGAAGCATAACCTTTCGAAATACTTTTCAGTTTGTCATAGAAATCAATCACGATCTCTCCCAATGGAATATCATAGAATATCTCAACTCGGTCGCCCGAAATATATTCCTGTTTGATCAATTCGCCGCGTTTACCCAAACACAACGTCATGATCGGTCCGATATAATTGGTAGTCGTAATTACCGACGCACGGATATACGGCTCTTCAATCTTCTCGATCAAGGTTGGATCCGGCAGTCCCGACGGATTATGCACCTCGGTCATCTCCCCTTGTTTGTCGTAAACACGATAGGATACGTTGGGTACCGTAGTGATCACATCCATATCGAATTCGCGATCCAATCGCTCTTGGATAATCTCCATGTGAAGCAATCCGAGGAATCCGCAACGGAATCCGAAACCGAGCGCCAACGACGATTCAGGCTGAAAAGTCAGGGAAGCGTCATTCAACTGCAATTTCTCAAGCGATGCACGCAAGTTTTCAAAATCCTCGCTATCGATCGGATAAATACCGGCAAACACCATCGGTTTCACCTCTTCGAAGCCGGCGATTCCCTTATCGCAAGGTCGATTCTGGTGCGTGATCGTATCTCCTACTTTTACCTCTTTGGAGGTCTTGATTCCCGAGATGATGTAACCTACATCCCCCGTACGCAACTCCTTGCGGGGAGCCATATCCATTTTCAAGACACCGATCTCATCCGCTTCATATTCTTTACCGGTAGCGACGAACTTCACTTTGTCGCCTGCACGAAGCACACCGTTTGTGATTTTGAAGTAGGCGATGATACCACGATAAGAATTGAATACCGAATCGAAGATCAAAGCCTGAAGCGGAGCTTCAGGATCTCCTTTCGGAGCAGGCACGCGTTCGATGATCGCTTTCAGGATCTCTTCCACGCCCAGACCGGTCTTACCGCTGGCACGGATTATATCTTCGTGATCACAACCCAAAAGTTCGATGATTTGCTCTTCTACCTCTTCCGGCATCGCGCTTTCAAGGTCGCATTTGTTCACAATCGGAATAATCTCCAGATTATGATCGATTGCCATATACAGGTTGGAAATAGTTTGAGCCTGAATACCCTGCGTACCGTCGACGATAAGTAAAGCCCCCTCGCATGCCGCGATTGAGCGTGATACTTCATACGAGAAGTCAACGTGTCCCGGGGTGTCGATCAGATTCAGAATATATTTTTCACCATTATACTCAAAGTCCATTTGGATGGCATGACTCTTGATCGTGATTCCACGCTCTCTTTCAAGGTCCATATTATCAAGGACCTGAGCTTGCATCTCGCGGTCACCAATCGTGTTCGTATATTCCAGCAAACGGTCGGCCAGGGTACTCTTACCATGATCAATGTGTGCGATAATACAAAAGTTGCGAATATTCTTCATTCTATACTTCTAAACATTTTTATCTATATGCCGCAAATATAATGAAAAAAACAGCACTTTCAGGCAGCCACACAGGCGATTGTCATATATTTGTAATATTTGTTTCATGTATTTGAAACATCTTGAAACTTATTTTGCATCGGATAATAAACAATATAAGATTCTATGAATAACAATCCTAAAATTCTCGTAGTAGACGATGAAGAAGATTTGTGTGAAATTCTGAAGTTCAACCTCGAAATCGAGGGTTTCGATATCGATACGGCTTATTCGGCCGAAGAAGCGTTGGAAATGAATCTTGCCCAATATGATCTGCTTATGCTGGATGTCATGATGGGTGATATATCCGGTTATAAAATGGCACAGATCGTGCGGGCAAATCCCAAATACGAACATGTACCGATTATTTTCCTGACGGCAAAGGATACGGAAAACGACATGGTGCACGGATTCAATGTAGGCGCCGATGATTATATCTCGAAACCCTACTCCATTCGTGAAGTGATCGTGCGGGTAAAGGCCCTTCTACGTAGAGCCGCGTCCAACTCGAAAAGCGACTCGGGAGAATTGATCGGTTACAAGACCCTTTCGATCGACATCAAAAAGAAGAAAACCATGATCGCCAATGAGGAGATCCAATTGACAAAAAAAGAATTCGAGATTCTAAAATTACTTTTGAGCCATCAGGGACAGGTTTTCTCACGTGATGAGATGCTTTCCCGAATCTGGACCGACGAAGTATATGTATTGGATCGTACGATTGATGTCAACATCACACGCTTACGCAAAAAACTGGGCCCTTACGGCAAAAATATCATTACACGCCTCGGATACGGCTACTGTTTTGAAACTAACTAAATCGAATGAAACGCTTATTACGCTTACAACGCATCCCATTTCATAAAAGTCTTTTCTTTTTCGGAACAGGCGTTTTTATAATCTTTCTTTGCACGGCATTCATCTATCAATACAATCGCGAAAAGACTTTTCGTAAACAGCTGTTGAACGACATGCTCCAGAGTTATAACTACTCCATTTTGCACTCTCTGGATCAAGACAGTACGATTCACACCTCGCTTGACGAGCTTAATCATCTGATCGATTTCATTACCGATTATGACCTTCGTGTAACGATTATGGACACAAAGGGAAACATCATCATCGACAACAAGAAAGACGATGCGGTTGAATTCAACAACCATTTGGATCGCCCGGAGATCAAAGATGCCATTCTGAGAGGAGAAGGTTTCGCCATGCGTCATTCCGATTCGCTGAACGAATTGTTCTTCTATTCTGCTCGCAAATCGAAAAACTATATCGTACGGAGCGCCTTGCCCTTTAACATATCCACGCGCTCTTATCTGGCCGTCGACAAGGGAATCGTTGTATTCTTCGTCATATTCGGCAGTCTGTTCGTGATCATGATCTTCATATTCAGTTATCGACTCGGTCATGCGATCACCTCATTGCGCACATTCGCCCAAAAAGCGGAAGACGACGCTCTGACCGAACTGAACGTAAGACTACCCAATAACGATTTGGGAGATATTACCAATCATATCATCCGGTTATATACGAAGCTAAACGAGGCAAAGCTTGACTTATCTCTTGAAAAAGAGAAGCTTATGAAGCATCTTCAGATTTCAAAAGAGGGATTGGCCGTATTTGACGCAAATCAGCAGACCTTGTTCATCAACTCACTCTTCATCCAGTATATCAATCTGATTTCGGATAAGGAGATCTCTTCGCCGGAAGGAGTATTTGAAATTGAAGAATTAAGCAGAATAAGATATTTCATCCACCTGCACCGAGGACAGCCCAAAAGCAACCGTGCTGAATATCTCAGCGAACAGATTCTGGTGCATAAGAATGGGAAGACATTCAATATCGAGTGTATTATTTTCCTGGATGAGAGTTTCGAGATTTCCATCAACAACATAACCCAACAAGAGGAAGAAACTCGTCTGAAAAGACAACTTACTCAAAATGTCGCGCACGAACTGAAGACACCTGTCAGCAGTATCAAGGGATATTTGGAAACGATTATCGCCAATCCGGCAATCGATCCGAAAACTCAAATGCAGTTTATCGATCGATGCTACACGCAGGCGAATCGTCTTACCGGATTATTGAAAGACATCTCTGTCTTAAACAGAATGGATGAAGCGCATGATCAATTCGAGAAAGAACTGATTCCGATCGGACAACTCGTAGAAGAAATGATTCATGATTCGAAATCTCTTTTAGAAGAGAAAAACATGACAACGATCGTTTCGATCCCGGAAAATGTGGTCGTTGAAGGAAATCATTTGCTGATCTATTCGATCTTTCGCAATCTGCTGGATAATTCAATCGCCTACGCTGGTGAAGAACGATCCATATTCATCAAATGCTATCGTCAGGATGATGATGCTTATTATTTCAGTTTCGGAGATAACGGCAATGGTGTTGAAGAAAAGCACTTGAATC
>CAMTOW010000242.1 GCA_947074245.1 uncultured Bacteroidales bacterium
GGATTTAATAATCCGGAATTAAAGGTTTGTACGAAAACCGGTCAGAATCGAGGCGCACAAGAGATGGGAGACTGATTCGACCGGTTACTACCGTATTTGGAAAGTGCCAGGGGATCGGTTGGGTATATCGACAAGGTTTGAAAGTACTTTCCTATCCGATAAGAATACCAATACCATTGTCCCGCGCCATCAACAACAAAGAAGCAGCAGCATTTCGCGTTTCTTCATCCTGGATAAAAATAACATTCCCCTCATAAATCGAATTCTGCCCGGAATCGGAAAACTCCGAACCTTCCATATCATAAGCCGACTTCGCATTCGGAGATTCACGTTCTATCACCCGACGATACTCGCTCGTTGAATACAAGCGATCATTTTGCAAGCCCGAACTTTTAGTCATCAGATACTCATCCAAACAAGGCGAAACACGAACAAGGCTCTCAACAGGTTTGATCTCATCATACGATTTAAACCTCGACAGCAATTCCTGTGCAATTCGATGACTCCCCTTGTTCGCACCTCTCACATCCACCACCAATGTAGGGATGGCGTGCTCGCCCAACTGGGAAAACATTTCATCTAAAAACTCCCTAAATTCAGGATATGGATTCAAATATTCGTTTATCTGATCAACCGTCAATTCCGGCTGCTCCACACGGAGTTGGTTTTGAAGTGTTTGTCGATCCTCCAAACTCCGCAAAGACAACACACATATTTTCTTATCATTCCGTATTTCATATTCAAACGGTAATCTTTCTTTGGCAGCCACTCCATATCGAGCATCTCCTTCTGGCGATTCGATACGAAGCCGGCGTTCGGGTTTCATCGCCTCGATTACGATATCTACCCCATCGGTGAAAGTCAATTTTAAAGTTGAGTCCGGGCGATTATACGGATTCCCCTCCCAAAGCCCCACTCGGGATATATTTTCTTTTACCTGATCACGCAACGAATAAATGTTATCGGCACTGAATAAGGGAGCAAAACTGCCAATCACCTCTTCTACCGGCACGTCATTGATCCGATCAATTCCTCGTCCGATATATTCGGCGTATTGCCTTCCGCTTGTTAGCAAAAAATATCCTTGATCGGATTCCTCAAATCGAAAAGGAAAAACCAGACTCGGATTGAATTCATAATCAACCTGCGAATCATTGTCTCCGATTAATGAAACGACTCCTTGCAGATAGCGAGCCATATCTTTCTGCGAATGAAAATTATCAACCTGTTTAAAATCAGCATTGAGAAGCGAATCCATATCAAATGGAGCCGTCGAAGCAGACAGAAAAGCAGGATGAGTCGCACGGATCATTTCAGCAAAAAGCAACAGATCTTTCTGCTGTTTATTGCCTTTCTTGAATTTACGCGTTTTTTCAATCTTCGGATTATGGTACTCGGGATATGCGATCGTTTGAGCCGTTACCCCGGCGGTCACAAAACAACCGGACAAAAGCAATGCATACCGAATACAGAATCGCTTGGCGAAATGATTATTTAAATGAAGAATCGTCTTTTTCATATGCGATAGGTTCTAAAATCCAGTCGTTTAATCTGTTTATTTTACTCATTTATAACAAAAATAAATTAATTAAACAAGACACCGAAATTCAAGTATGTGTTTTTGAGATTATACGCGAAACATAAAAGAGTTTTTTATTTGCAATCGTTAATTGTATCCGACGAACCATTTATGATTCGATACTGTTTTCAACAATAATACTCAATTAGCAATCAATTGGTTACAAGAGTAGCTCACTCTGTTTTAATGTGAATCGTGCTCGCTTATTGGACGGATTGATTTATATCATTTAATACGGAAGATATGTATAAGCAGTTTATCAGACCGGCCATGTTTCAAATGGATGCCGAAGACGCACACAATTACATGGTTCGTATGCTTCGGATATATAGACACTTACCTCTTGTCAGAAATTGGATCAAAAAACAATATTATTCCGAGTCGGAAGGGATAACCATCAACGGCCTTCATTTTAAAAACCGAGTTGGTTTATCTGCGGGATTCGATAAAAATGCAGAGATATTCGACGAATTAGCCGATTTCGGATTTGGATTTGTCGAACTGGGCACAGTCACCCGTTCTCCACAACCGGGCAACCCGGGCTGCAGGATATTCCGTTTGGAAAAAGACGAATCAATCATTTCCCGAACCGGATTCAATAACAATGGCATAAAGGAATTTGAGGCCAATTTGCAAACTTTGCGAAAAGGAGATTATCGCATAGGAGTCAATATCAATAAGGATGCTTCATCAGAAAACAATGCCATTGTCGATGATTTTCTCTTTTTATTCAAAGAATTATACGATCAAGTCGATTACTTCTCCATAAACTGGGGCTCGATTTCGCCCAAATCTACAACCGATGTCCTGCATGCGATACATGATTATCGGAAAGAGCAGAAAGATTACCGGATGATTCTTATCAAAATCCCGGCTGATATTTCACCCGAAATACTCGGCCAGATCATCGATATTGCCGACCTGTTCGACATTGATGGCTTTATCGCGACAGGCCCGACGACCAATCGAAGCGAATTAACCCATTACTCAGAGGATAAACTGAATCAGATTGGAGCAGGAAACGTTAGTGGAAAAGGGATGGGCAATAAATCGCGCGAAGTTGTGCGTTTGATTCGTCAGATGCAAAAGAAAAATTACATCGTTATCGGCGCAGGTGGCATCATGACAGTAGACGATGCCCGGATGATGCTCGATGCCGGAGCGGATCTCATTCAGATCTATTCGGCATTCATCTATTCCGGTCCGTCGATTATTCGAAAGATAATAAAGAAAATAGGATAATCGCTTTTAAATCAAATATGCCAAGGCTACTTATCTCGATAGACTCAGATAAGTTCATTCAATTGTTCGGCTTTTGAAATAAGGTCGGATAAGGAGTGCTCTACTCCTTCTGGCAAATTCACTCCGGACAATTCGCTTTTCAGCGTATGACCTTCACTGGAAATCTCAAGCGATAATTTTTTCAAAGCGGAGTGATTTAATGAGATCGCTTCCAACTCCTCTGCTTGTTCTCGGATTTTGCGATGTGCGTCCCGAAGCATAAGTTGGTATTTTACTCTCGAAAACAATTCTTCTTTCTGAAATGGTTTCGATATGTAATCATTGGCTCCTTTACTATACCCTTCAGATAAACTCATGCTATCCCCAAGAGCTGTCAGGAATATGATCGGAATATCACTCGTGCCGGGATTGTTCCGCAGAATCTCCGCTACCTCAAATCCGTTAAGCCCGGGCATCATTATATCCAGCAAGATAAGATCGGGAATATATTCATCAATCAATTCCAAAGCTTCCTCTCCATTCGTCGCCGAAATGAAATTATATGATTCCTGTCGCAGGAGTGCCTTCATCAATAAAATATTCGACTGAATGTCATCTACAACAAGTATCGTATAATTGGATGCTATAAAACTCATGATTGATAGTTTAAAAGATTTCGAAAATCAGTTTTTAGACTTAATATTCAGATAGCTTTTGATTTTACTTCTCAATTCCGCACTCTGTATCGGTTTCGACAAATAATCAGTAAAACCATGTTCGATTGCTTTCTGTTCATCTGATGCGTATGCATAAGCCGTAACAGCGATGATAGGTACGCCGTAAGACAGCTTACGAATCTCCGTAAACGCCTCATATCCGTCCATCACCGGCATCTTTATATCCATTAATATCAGATCCGGAAGATGCAATCGATACATATTGATAGATTCTTCGCCATTCCAGGCATGCAAAAGATCAAACTCCTTGCGAAGCAAACATTCGTATAATCTGAAATTATCCGCGTTATCCTCTACAATCAGCAACAACGGTTTCTCTCGGAGCAAGATGGTCTCCTCCATTTTTTGTGGTATGTCCAATAAAGAATTTTGATATATGTTCTCCATCCCTAAATTAATTAACTATTGTAATCAACAAAGCGTAATAACGTTAACAGTTGTGTACAAAGATAAATTATTTTAAGTAAAATTAGCAACACAATCATAAACCTTTATGAATTTGCCTACTTTTTTTATATTTAATAAAACCCTTGGATAAAAATGTCAATTCCATGAATCGAGCGAACGAAGAATCCTAGCCCGAATCATGGGATGAAGATAAACAAAGGTTATTTAATAATTACATAAAAGAACAAAAATAGGTCAAAAAATCACACTTTTCAGAAGTAATCAAGCTAGAATACCAAGAATCCTCTACTTCATTCCGAAACCGATCGGTTCGGCTATAACTTTTGCGACTGACCCAACAAACCATCCTTAATGGAAATAAAAAAGGAGATTCCAACAATTGGAATCTCCTTTTTAGTGGAGCGGGAGACGGGGCTCAAACCCGCGACCCTCAGCTTGGAAGGCTGATGCTC
>CAMTOW010000243.1 GCA_947074245.1 uncultured Bacteroidales bacterium
AATTTCCCGTTGATTTGAGTATTTGCTGAATAAACTCCTGCCATACGCAAACGCAAACCACTATAAATATTAGCCGCATCTATGCCAGTTATGCCGTAAATAGGGCATAAACTACTCCTTAAAGGCAATGCCGTCGCCGAAGTAATAAAATCAGCTCTTGTAGCTGAAGTTGCACTGGTAGGACTCGGCAAATTCTGAATTCCAAACGGCGCATTCAGAACGCCAGCCATGGTCATATTACCGTTCGCGTCCACGTTCACGGCTTCTCCATAAGCCTGGGCCTGTGACTTCGCCAGTTCAGCGGCAGACTGCGCTGAAACGGCCGCATCTTTGGCGGTTTCGGCATCAGTTTTGGCGGATTGCGTGGCCGTTTTATCCGCTGCCACGGCGGTTTTCATTTCGGCAACTTCAGTTTTAATCGTAGCCGTGTCCGACTTCGCTTTTTCTGCCTGGGTTTTTTAAATTTCCTGCCTGACCATTTTTGCTTTTCTGCCTGACTGTTTTTTTAGTCGATCCGATCCTCTTTTTTCTTGCGTGTTTTGGGCTTCGGTAGAGGGGTGTTCTGTTCCAAAATCGGGATGATTTTCTTCATCAGTTCTCGATCTTCCACATCGGCGATGTAATGCGTTTTAGCTCCCTGATACGGCATTCCCGTCGAAGCTTCCTGCATAAGAGGCTCGATGCAAGGCAGCATTTTAATAAAAACCGTATTATCACAAACCAACATCACGGGTTTGTCATTGGCATAAATGCAATATTCGCCAAACATCTTCCGAAACCGCAGTTCCACCCGGATCTCAAACAGAAGATCCATTACATAATCGATATAATCTGCACTTGTTGCCATTGTAATAAATTGTTTTAGATGGAGTTGAATCTCATTTTTCGAATGTGAAATTAAACAATTAATCCGATCGGAGATCTGATTCGATTCTATTTCAATCCCCTCGATTGCATTCGGTTCTATTCTTTCTGCTTCTCGGTCTTCTCCCGTTCTGCCGTCTCACAGATAAAGCGCATATTATGAAAATATAAAATTAAGATTATCTTTGAAAACACATATTCTGGTCAATTTGTCCGGAAAACGGTTCCGTTCACCCATGCGGACCATATGATTTTCAAACCGATAAGTAATTTGATGAAATGAGAAGTTTAGTAGTTTCGGCCCTTTTCCTGTGTAGTTCGGCTCTCTCTGTTGCGTACGCGCAAAGTGATGCTCGTCAGTTTTTCGATAAGATCAAGCAACATTGTGACAAGTCTTACGAAGGTAAAGTAACTGCGGGCGCCGGTAATGATGATTTTAGCAAGAATCGCCTGGTGATGCATGTGCGCTCTTGCGAAGAAAACCGTATTCGTATCCCTTTCTTCGTGGGTGACGATCGTTCCCGCACATGGGTTCTGACCTTCGAGGACGACCGTATCCAACTCAAACACGATCACCGTCATGAAGACGGTAGCGAAGATAAAGTCACTCAATATGGCGGTCTGACTCCCAATGCCGGACTCGAAAACATCCAGATGTTCCCGGCCGATGAGTATACCCGGTCTCTTTATCCCCATACGGCCAACAACGTTTGGTGGATCACCATCAACGAGGATGAGTTTACCTACAATCTCCGCCGCATCGGTTCCGAACGTGTATTTACCGTTACGTTCGATTTGAAGAATCAGGTGGAAACGCCGCAGGCGCCTTGGGGTTGGCAAGATTGATTCTCTCGCTGCGATTTGTTCGCTTATTCTTCCGGCGATATTCCTGATTTCTAATTCAAGGGGTGGAGCGATGATGGGGTGAAGCATTCCTCATCGTTCCGATTCCACATAAAATGTCTGGGAGATTCCGATAAGTAAAAACCGTCCCGAACCATACGCTCAATGACGTATGGTTCGGGACGGCTGTTTATACGACCTGTATGGTTTTGGTTATGCAAAGCTTCTCCACTCCCTTTCATTTTTTTAGGCCTATACTGAAGAGCTTGTTTGCTGATCGCAACGATTGGTTTACCAGTTGTTGCGATGTACTTTGGTTGCGTCCCATTTATCTTTAGCTGGTTGTGGCGATGACGGATAGCCTACCGGTATCACGCAGAGCGACACGATGTTATCAGGCATGTCAATGTGTTTTTTTACGACATCCATTCGCTCTTCATAAGGATATGTAGCGGTCCACACGGCTCCTAAACCGATCGATTCTGCTGCCAGCAATATATTTTGTGCGCTCGCCGAGCAATCCAGATACCAATAAAACGATTTTGCCGAATCTCCGCATACGATGATCGCCATCGGCGATTCTTTCAACGATTTCGCATAAGGTAGTTCCTCCGCCATCGCGTCTAGCGTAGCGCGGTCATCTACAACGATAAATTCCCAAGGCTGAATATTTTTGCCGCTCGGTGCTGCCATTCCGGCTTTTAAAAGCAATTCGATTTTTTCCTCTTCTACCGGATCAGGAAGAAAACTTCGTACACTTTTGCGAGCGAAAATTGTTTCGATAGCCCCTTGATCTTGAACTTCATTTTGGGCCTTTACCAAATTATATCCGGTTGCCAAAAACAGGAGTGAGGCTAAACCGATAGTTAAAAATGACGATTTCATAAGTCTTATTTTTCTGAGTTGTTTGATTGTTGTTGTTTGCTGATGCCCTCAGCCCATTCACCCAATTGTTGAATGATAGGCATTACGGATTCCCCCATCGGAGTGAGTTGATACTCTACTTTGGGAGGAACGACCGGATACACCACGCGTTCGATAAGTCCCAAGCTCTCCAGTTCACGCGCCGTTTGGGTAAACATCTTGTTTGCAATGCCGTTGAATGAACGTTGTAAATCCCCCGAACGCATCGCGCCATCCTTCAGATGATAAAGCATTATGGCTTTCCATTTACCTCCGATTAGATGGATTGCAAGATCGATTGCGCAGTTATATTCCTTGTTTTGGAATTTGTAAATTGGCTTAACTTCTTTATTTTCCATAATTTACTACTTTTGGTTACTACGATACATCTTTGTTAGTACTTGCAAAAGTAAGAGTATGATGGTAGTTTTGCAAATAAAAAAATATAAAACGCCTATGGATAAGATGAAATACATGGTAAGACTACTCACTGTAGCTTTACTGATAGCGACGGTAGCCGTCAAGCGTGACGGTAAGATAATCGGGAAAGAAATCAGCGAATGGATATCTCCCTCCATTGAAAATTCAGATGGACCCACCGAATGGATGGCAGAAGATGGAAGTCGTCATATAAGTTCGGTTAATATTGCTCGCGACATTTCCGGTTTTGCCGCACCGACCCCCGTCGTAATTCAGATTCATGACGGAAAGATCGGTAAGATCGAAGCGTTGAAAAATAGCGAAACGCCCGAGTTTATGAATTCCGCGCTCAATAGTGGTTTATTGCAAAGATGGGATGGCCTTACGCCTCAAGAAGCCCTCGATATTCAGATCGATGCCGTTTCCGGAGCAACGATGAGTTCATCTTCGTTGATTAAAACCGTCCGCCGGGCATTGGAGTATACCGCTTCTGTTCAACCTCAATCCGGCGCGAATTGGTTGGATTGGAAAAGCGCCATCGGCCTGTTGGTTATCCTTACGGGGATAGCGATGTCGTTTATCAAACCGAAATCAAAGCGATGGCGATATACACAGCTGATACTCAATGTAATCGTATTGGGATTTTGGTGTGGTAGTTTCTTGTCTCTCTCCTTATTGATCAACTGGATTGGCAACGGCGTAAATTTATCGTTTGCCATGGTTGCGGTCGCTCTTTTATTGATCGCTCTTTTAATGCCGATGTTCGGTAAGAAAAATACATATTGCACCTGGCATTGCCCGATGGGATCCTTTCAGGAACTTACTGGGAAAACGATAAAATATAAACTGCCGCTCTCTCAAAAAACGATAAAGACTCTGACCCATGTACGCGAAGGCCTGTTTATGGTTCTACTGTTTCTGATGTGGATTGGCGTCGGATTTGAATTGATCAATTACGAAGTGTTTACCTTTTTCCTGTTTCAGCAAGCCTCTGTGATTGTGTTGATAATCGGCGTCGTCTTTATCGGGCTCTCTTTCATCATCCAGCGCCCATATTGTCGCTTTGTATGCCCTACGGGTACTTTGCTGAAACTGACCGAGAAACAATAAAAGCAGACATATCCGTCTTTCCTGTTTCACTCCGGCCGAAAGTTTTGAAAAATAACAGCCGTTCCGAATCATTCGCAATAAAGCGTATGATTCGGAACGGCTGTTTTAATATTCCATGGGTTATTTATTTAGTCGTAATTTGAATTGTAGAATATGATTTATCGAAGTTGTGTTGTGTAATTGTTTATTTCATAGTGATTTACATCTATGTTTTATGAATTATTAAAATGTAATTTATTGCACTTTT
>CAMTOW010000244.1 GCA_947074245.1 uncultured Bacteroidales bacterium
AGCACAACCTTGCCAAGGTTGGGGTCGCGGGTTCGAGTCCCGTTTTTCGCTCAATAAAAAAGGATATCAATAATTGATATCCTTTTTTTTATTTCACTATTCGATATTACCATATCGCTCTATATACTTTTTGAGTATTTCTTTTTGATGATGATACTCTCCTCTTAACTTATCCAATTCTTCCGTCACGGCGAGATATTTGTCATGCCAAGAAACATCCACATTCTTTTTAGCCCGGCGATTGGGATTAAGAAGGAAGTTCCTCTCCTCTTGAGTGATCATACAAGACTCGATCAATTCATATCCGAATTCATTCCGTAATGACTCGATCTGCTGTAAAGAAAGATCTTGCTTAAAGTCTATCACTCGAATTAGCTCATCGTCATTTATTTTTAAAATATCCGCAATTGCGCGGGGTTGAACACTGGATATCTGGATCACTTCACGGACATTCAGTATTTTCTCGGTTGACATGATGTTTATTTTTGGGTTAACTCATTAATTTCGACATGAGGGGGAATTTCAAACAAATCATGGGAGACATCGGCATTCTCCTCAAGAGAAATAAATTCCTGCTGTAATTCCACTCCATTATTAACGGTGGTATATTGTATCGGAATCCCTTTATAAACCCAGTTGGTCACTTCGGCAGGGCTTCCATTGTCATCAATCGTATATTTGTATAGATCGCATTTATATCCCTTCAGATCCACCTTACCCAAATAACGCACATCGTATATCTTGCTTGTAACATCATCCAACTCCAGCCAATTTATACGAGGACGCACGCGCGGATACCGAATCGCTTTATTCTCCTCACTTTTTATCATGGTCATGTATTTATCGCCATAGACAGTACGGGTAGTCAACGCATGCTCTTCCACGCCCATTATCGTTTCGATAGCAATGCTATTGCCCCATTCATCAAAAAACTCCGTCTGACGTAAAATAATTCCTCCCGCATTGACTTCCGAACGAATAATACCGGACTTCATTTCATACCAATTCTGCCCGATCAAACATTGAGCGCATAAAATAAAAAACAACAAAAAAGGAATCTGTCTGTTCATAGCCATAAATATTTATTATAGTATATAAACAAATAGATTCCTTTTTTGTTGTCCTAATTATCGAATATGAGTTATTCGGATTCGTTTGATTTCATCTCAAGCATATCCAAGTATTCTTCATTATCGGGATCTTTTTCCGTATAGATTGTGATCGGCAATAGTTCGAACGAGCTAAGAGCAGAATTCAATCGCTCGCCAAAGGCCGGCACATTGCGTGTCACAAATACCATCGTGCGCTCATTATCGCCGGTATATATTCCGGTAAGAATCGCCAATTTATCTTTTTCCATTGAATTTCTCAATGCTTCCAGAACTTCCTCCATCAGTTTGGCGGTATCATTATGCGGCATTCCTTTTGAATCGCCCTCATATTTCCAATAAATTTCCGCACGTTCTTTGAATTTACCAGACTTTATGAAAGACATGATATGATCACGTCCACTAATAAAAACCATATTGCCATTTTCTGATTCCGATAAAGCCGTGAACCAAACATCTGTTAATTTCATACTTAATCAAGTGTTTTATATACTACAAAAGTAAGTATTTTAATCCATTAAGAAAAAAGACGGATTAATCCAATTGAGATTAACCCGTCTTTTTTGAGAAATAAGTTCTTATCGATTAGAAACGATATCTTACTTTGAATGCGACATCAGTCCATGTTTTGGTTGTGCCAAAGTTGATTGCCGGCTCATAACCAAAAGCAAAGTTTACCGGCACACCACGAAATGCATAATCAAGACCGATAGTCGGAACAAGACCAAATGCGAAATCGCCATGATGATGGTTCATGTGAAGACCACCAATATTAATACCACCACCCATATAAAGTTTCAACGCATCTACAAGTGCAACCTGATATTCGTACATGAATTTAAATGAAGGTCCGTCATGCGGAATATTGTAACCTGCAATACCCTCGATTGCCTGATTAGCTGCAAATTCATATTTAACGGAAACACCCATTGTAGGACCTAAATTAGCACCTACCTGCAATCCTGACTGAGCTTTTGCTACTCCGAAAGAAGAAACCATCAAGCAAATGGCCATCAACACTTTTTTCATTTTCAATGTGATTGATTTAGTTAATACTTTTCAATTATACTCGGCAAAACTACAATTGCGTTTTTAAATATCAAAAACGATTCAAAATTATTAAGAGACATTCTATGTCCTCCCTATCATGTAAGTAAATTTTAACTATTATATTTTATTTATAAATAAATCGAGATGTTCTGATACAACTATTTATAAAAAAAGCTTCGACCGAAAATTATGTCGAAGCTTCATTTATCTTATGATTTTGAAAGGAATATACCTTACAATGATATCCCCTATTCTATCAAAACATATTGTATCTTAATCGCGTCTGCCGCCAAACAGCTGCAAGAGCAACAAGAATAGATTTATGAAATCAAGATAAAGCGAGAGAGCACCTATCACGGATAGTTTCTTACGAGTTTCATCATCTACATCCAAACTTGCCAATTGTTTTATTTTCTGAGTATCATAAGCTACCAATCCAACGAAAACGAATATTCCGACTATGGTTATTATCCAGTTCAGAGAGGAGCTTTTCAAAAATATATTCACAATTACGGCAAGAATGACTCCGAATAATGCCATTATCAAGAGATTACCAAAGCGAGTCAGATCTTTCTTGGTAAAATATCCGAACAATGCCATTAAGCCAAATGTGCCGGCTGTAATAAAAAACGTGGTCGCGATGCTTGTTTTGGTATATACCAAAAAGATGAACGCCATGGTGACCCCATTGAGAACCGAATAGAGAAAAAACAGAAGAGTCGCCGTAGCTGATGACATCTTGTTTATCGCACCGGAAATTACAAAGACCAATACGAGCTCTGCAATAAGAAGGCCCCAAAACGCGAATTTACTTCCATAGATCACATTCAATATTCCCGGAGAGGACGCCACAAAGAGCGATGTAAAACCAGTTATCGCCAAAGCCAACGTCATCCAAGCATATACTTTCACTACAAGTTTTTTCTGAAACAGGGCAAGATTAGAGTTCGAATCAGAAGCAGAATAGTCTATCATATATTATTTAATTATAGAGTAATACGTTCTCGATCGTTTACCATTTCTCTCCATTACCCTCCATAGGAAGATCATCTTTCCAATGAAGCGAAGCATGGGTACCGTCACAAAACGGTTTGTTATGGGATTGTCCGCAACGACATAACGTCACACGATTTCGAATCTCATAACTTTTTCCGTCGGCACTCTCAATACGAATGCCTCCTTTAACCCATATCGGACCACTGACTTTAATCTGAGGATCTTGAATCAGACCGATTGAGGGTTCAAAATGGGGCTCAACGGCTTTTCCCGACTCTTTATCCCAACCGATCAGACGTCCCGCAGGACAATGTCCGGCTTCATGGAAAAATACATTGCGGGCTTCTTCGCCTGTTTCCGCCACTATATTCCAGATTCGGCCATAAGGATCGCAAAATCGGGCGTACGCACAATATTTCTCATTATCGGACAAACGCTTATCCGGACCTTCATACCATTCTGAGTTTTCCAGAATATTTATAAACGGAGCAGTTTCTTTACCGGACCAATCGGCATTCACATGCGAACCATCGCAAAAAGGTTTATTTTTTGATGTACCGCAACGACAAAGATGATATGGCTGCGCGTCAGGCGTAAAATGCGTCCCTTTTTGATATACCCATGAATTACCATCTTCGTTCGGAACGATAATTTCCTGATCCAATGGCGGAGCGCCATAAACCACATACGGCCCATTTGCCGTAATCTTAATATAAAATGTTTCGGGAGCCTGAATCGACCCCGTATCCATATTTTTAATATCCTGATCTTTCATTCTGATTGTTATTTAGCTTCACTTATAACAACAGCTGTTTATATTTGTTCAGAACTCTAAGACCATCCCATCATACGCCAAACTAATCCCAGACGGGAGTTCGGCACTTACTTGACGATGTAATCCCATCTGATGACTCAGATGCGTGAGGATCACTTGAGGAGCCTCTAATTCGCGACTTAAGGTAAGCGCCTCAGATAATGACAAGTGAGCTAAATGGGGAGTTTTGCGAAGCGCCTCAATCACCAAAACTTTCACACCGGACAACTTCTTTTTCTCGGATTCGGGCAATACGGTGAGATCGGTAAGATAAGCAAAATCTCCAATCCGAAATCCTAAGATCGGCAATTTGTAATGGTATACACGAATGGGTATTATTTCGGTATCGCCAATCATGAATGACGTGCGATGTATCGTAATGAGATTAATATCGGGCAC
>CAMTOW010000245.1 GCA_947074245.1 uncultured Bacteroidales bacterium
CATTTATCTCTAAAGTTAAAAGTAATACAGCTTTGTATATAAAAAATAAAAAACCGTACTCTTTTGTTTGATATTGCCAGGAACTCAGATGATGTATTTTTTAAGCATTTTCGTATTCGAAAAATAAATAAGCATCTTAAAATGCAAAAAGCTCGGATCAAATGTATTGATCCGAGCTTTTTCGTAAGATATCGTATTTCAATTTTAATCATTCAGAAGATCCGGTCGAAGTCTTTTCGTACGTTCGACAGCCTGATCATGCTCCCATTCACGGATTTTACGCTCATGACCGGAAAGAAGAATTTCGGGCACTTTCCATCCTTTATAATCAGATGGGCGGGAATATACGGGAGGAGCCAAGAGATTATCTTGGAACGAGTCGGAAAGAGCACTTTGCTCATCTCCAATCGCACCAGGAATGAGACGCACAATTGCATCCGCAATTATCGCAGCAGGAAGTTCTCCGCCGGTAAGTACATAATCGCCGATAGATATCTCTTTGGTAATAAGATGTTCGCGAACACGATAATCGATCCCTTTATAATGGCCACAAAGGATGATTATATTTTTACGCATAGATAGCCCGTTGGCCATGGGTTGATCAAAGGTTTCACCATCGGGTGACGTGAAAATAACTTCGTCGTATTGACGTTCGGATGTTAGCTTGGAAATACACAGATCAATCGGTTCGACCTGCATAACCATACCGGCCTGGCCTCCAAAAGGATAATCATCAACACGTTTGTGTTTATTGGTCGAATAATCACGAAGATTGTGGATATGAATCTCTACCAACCCCTTGTCTTGAGCTCGTTTGAGAATGGAGTGATTGATAGGACCCTCAAGCAATTCCGGCAAAACTGTAATAATATCAATGCGCATAAATCTATTCAATGTTTGTGCAAAAGTAAGAAATCGGTTATAAATACGCTTCGAATTTATATATATTTGCACTTAATAGATGGATTATGAAAGTTATTTAACTGTATATCAGTAAATAACATTTCATTGATCTATATTGACCCGTAAAATAACATTCGTTGAATGGGGAAACATTTCTTATTTTCTGTTTTTAAACTTTAGAATGAACGTGAATGTTTTTATTTGAAGGGTATAGATGCTAAATTGATTTTGATTTTATGGATATTAAAGCACGAATTGAATTTCTACGGAACGAATTGAATCGTCATAACGATTTATATTATAAGGAAGCGATGCCCGAAATTTCGGATTACGATTATGATCGTATGATGAAGGAGCTTCAGACGCTTGAAAATGAGAATCCTGAATATTATGATGTTTCATCGCCCTCGATGCGCGTGGGGAATGATATAAATAAAACATTCAATCAGGTAAAACACCGTTATCCGATGCTTTCGTTAGGAAATACTTATACCGAAGCAGAGGTAAGCGAGTTTATCGATCGATGTGAAGACTTATTGCAAGAGTCAATTCAGGTTTGTGCCGAACTAAAATATGACGGGACATCAATTTCTCTCACTTATATTGATGGAAAGTTGATGCGTGCCGTAACGCGCGGCGATGGTGAAAAAGGAGACGATGTGACAGATAATGTCAGAACGATACGCAGCGTGCCATTGCAACTGAGCGGCGATTATCCGAAAGAATTTGAGATGAGAGGCGAGATTCTTCTTCCTTGGAAAGAATTTGATCGTTTAAATAAAGAGCGTGAAATGCAGGAGGAGCCTTTGTTTGCCAATCCGCGTAACGCTGCTGCAGGAACGCTGAAACTGCAAAACTCGCGAATCGTTTCGTCGAGAAGACTGGAAGCGATTTTATATTATATGCTGGGTGAAAAACTTCCGAGTGACAGTCATTATCAGAACCTGGAAATCGCTAATCAATGGGGATTCAATACAGGAAAACATTGCCGACTCTGTAATAGTAAAGAAGATGTGCTTGAATTTATTCGTTATTGGGATGTTGAGCGGAAGAACCTTCCTGTTGCGACCGATGGTATCGTTTTGAAAGTAGACTCAATTTCGCAACAAGAAGAATTGGGATATACGGCTAAATCGCCACGTTGGGCTATCGCATTTAAGTTTCAGGCAGAGCAGGCGGAATCAACCTTGAGAACTGTTTCATTTCATGTTGGGCGAACCGGCATCGTGACACCCGTTGCCAACTTAGACCCAGTGCAATTATCAGGTACTATCGTAAAACGAGCTTCCTTATATAATGAGGATGCAATCAATATGCTTGATTTGCATATTGGTGATAAATGTTTTGTGGAAAAGGGTGGTGAAATTATTCCTAAGATCGTTGGGGTAAATATGGCGGCCCGCACTGAAAATATCGGACCTAAAGTTACTTTTATCAAGAATTGTCCTGAATGTGGAACTCCTTTACAACGTATAGAGGGGGAAGCTGCTTATTTTTGTCCGAATGAGAATGGTTGTGAACCTCAGATTAAAGGTCGTATTGAGCACTTTGTTTCGCGAAAGGCTATGAATATAGATGGAGTAGGACCAGAAACAATTGATGCATTCTTCTCTAATGGCTTAATTCGAAATATAGGAGATTTATATAAGCTTACGAAAGAGCAAATAATTTCGTGCCCACGAAGCAAAGGAAAAATTGCGGAAAGTCAGTCTTTGTTTTTAGAATTGGATAGCACCAAGAAGCAGAGAGATACCAAAGGATTTTTTACAACATTATTGGCCAATAAAATTTTAAATGCTCTTCATAAATCGACAGAGATTCCTTTCGAACGAGTCTTGTTTGCTCTAGGAATACGTTTTGTCGGTGAAACAGTTGCCAAGAGGCTTGCGAATCATTTTAAGAATATCGATGAAATAATTGTAGCAGATTATGATAGCCTTGTGCAAGTAGATGATGTAGGAGAGCGTATTGCAAGAAGTGTAATAGAATTTTTTGCCAATGAGGAGAATCGACAAATCGTTGATACGTTGAAGAATGCGCATCTGCAATTTTCACTATCAGAAGAATCTATCAGTAATCAGACCTCGAAATTGAAGGGATTGAATATCGTGATCAGCGGGACTTTTGAAAAGCATTCGCGAGAGGAATATAAACAGATGATAGAATTGAACGGAGGTAAAAACACGGGATCTATATCTGCTAAAACAAATTATATTTTGGCTGGAGAAAATATGGGACCGGCTAAATTGGAAAAAGCCGCCAAACTGAATATCCAGATTTTAAATGAAAATGAGTTCTTAAAAATGATAGAGTAATTGTATTGGTAATATTAAATCAATTCTATGAACATTGGTATCATAAGATGAGCAATATTGCGGCAAAAAGTATATCATTTTGACAAAATGATTGTTAAGAGATTAATATAAATTCATATATTTGAATTTTTAAAATAGGCTTTTACCAACATATATATATGGCACAAATTAATCTTAAAGGAATGGGAGTAGCATTGATCACTCCTTTTAAAGAGAATGGTTCGATTGACTTTAATGCGTTAGCGAGATTAATTGAATTTCAAATTCAAAACGGTACTGATTATCTGGTCGTTTTAGGGACAACAGCAGAAACACCAACACTTTCGAAAGAAGAGAAAGAAGAGATAAAACATTTTGTCGTAGAACGGGTAAAAGAGAGAATCCCTATTGTACTTGGTTTAGGTGGTAATAATACTGCGGATGTAGTACAACATCTTAAAGAGGATGATTTAATTGGTATAGATGCGATTTTGTCCATCGTACCATATTATAATAAACCGTCTCAAGAAGGTATATATCAGCATTATAAAGCAATTGCGCAAGCGAGTAGATTGCCGATTATCCTTTATAATGTGCCAGGGCGTACTGGTGTGAATATGACAGCTGAAACGACATTGCGTATTGCAAAGGATTTCAAAAACGTAGTAGCAATTAAAGAAGCATCTGGTAATATTACTCAGATGGATGATATTATAAAAAATAAACCGGTTGATTTTGAAGTTATTTCCGGTGATGATGGTATTACTTTTCCGCTGATAACTTTAGGCGCGATAGGTGTAATATCTGTAATTGGAAATGCTTTTCCAAAAGAATTCAGTAGAATGGTTCGTTTAGCGCTTGCAGGAGATTTTCAAAACTCACTGCAAATACATCACCGCTTTACTGAACTTTTCGAATTATTGTTCGTAGATGGTAATCCCGCTGGAGTAAAAAGCATTCTACATGTAATGGGATATATTGATAATCAATTGAGACTGCCATTGGTTCCTACAAGGATTACAACATTTGAAAAGATTCGTCAAGTTCTACGAGAATTAAATATTTTATGTTGAATATCTTCCATTTCCATAAGGAGTGTACCTGCTTGAGTCAACATTGAAGTTAATTGAGAATTGAACCGTATCAAGAACAGTTTCCAACAATTTT
>CAMTOW010000246.1 GCA_947074245.1 uncultured Bacteroidales bacterium
GGGGAATCTCTTTTAAAAGAGATTCTCCGCTTTTGTTTTTTCGAAAAAACACCGAAAGATATCCGGATGGAAAGATCAATCCGACAGTCGTTCCGACCGAAGAGAGCAATCTCCAAAAGAAAATTAAAACCAGGGGTGAAAACGGGATCGTTTCAGAAAGCAAACTCAGAAAATACTGACAGAAAACGAGGAAAAACATCAGGCAGGAAACCGAAAAACGTCAGGCAGAAAAAAAGAAAAACCCAGGCGGGAAAATTCAAAAACTCAGGCAGAAAACGACGGCTCGGATTTATTGACTGAATCGTATGTTTTAAAGAATAAAAATAACGGAAGATACAAACTGTTGTCATAACCGAAGATGTCAGTCATAGATGTTTTAATGAATAAAATAACGGAAGATCCCTCCAAAAGATCGTCTGGAAAATATCGAAAGAGAGACTGACTAATCCTACTATAAATTAAAATAGGAACTTATAATTTGTAAGCAACCGCTTTCTTGAAAGGGAAAAAAGCACCAATTTGACCGACAAATACGGGTCAAATTCGTGCTTTTTATTTATCTAGTTAGGAATTGTAACTTAACTTCGATTGATTCGATTTTTATTTATCCGACAACTCAAATGCATTATCATAATGCTAAATCACGTTGAGAGGAGGTTATTCTTTTCGAAGATCAAGCGCGCTTGTTCATACCCGTGATCATAAAGAGCGCGGAGTTTGACGACATCTCGTTCGGTTCGCCCCACTTCGAGAGGAACAATCGGGCGGATCACGATGATCTCGCCGGCTTTTTCGAGGCGTTCGACTTCATCCAATTGCTCATTGTATTCGATATAGCGTTTTTTGAGACGTTGGCGGATATGCGGATACTTCTTGAAAAGAAAAGAGGGAAGATGAAAATCTTTCTGCGGTTTGCGATATCCCAGGTTGCGCGTCAAAACAACAATCTGTTTGGAATAACCGTCTTTTTGAGCTCTTGCGTAGGGAATGGAATCGCATACACCCCCATCGACCATCGGGACCTCATCGATATAGCTGATGGGACAGAAAACGGGAAGCGAACATGAGGCACGAAGAATATGGACCAGGCGATCTTCGCTTTCTTTCTCTTCGAAATATTCGGGCAAACCGGTCAGGCAATTGCTCGTGACCATCACGAAACGATCGGGATTGGCACGATATGCCGCGAAATCGAACGGATAATAGGTTTGCGGATATTCATAAAACAGGAAATCCAGATCGATAAACCCTTTGCCCCGTATGAAATGTTTCATTCCGATGTAGGGTCGGATGTGCTGAAGCTCGGTATTGCTGAACAAGGTGCGCCCTTTCTGCCTAGAGATGTAAGAAACACCGGTACTGGCACCAGCCGAAACACCGATCGTATAAGGGAACCGAATCTTATTTTCGATCATATAATCGAGCACACCGGCGGTAAACGAGCCACGCATACCACCACCTTCGAGAACGAGAGCCGTATCGTTTAAGATCATATTTAACACTTTATTTTTGAAACGTAAAAATACTAAAGGTGTTGAGATAAAGGCCGTCAACGAGTCTATTTTTAAGTATCTTTGAACCCTTGAAAAAATAAAAGCACTGTTCTAAGCTCTATGCAACCATTCGTACATCTACACGTCCATTCTCAATATTCCATCCTTGACGGCCAGGCCGCTATCCCGGCGCTTGTCGATAAAGCGATGAAAAACGGCATGAAGGGTATCGCCGTCACCGACCATGGAAACATGTTCGGTATCAAAGAGTTCTTCAACTATACCAACAAAAAAAACGGAGGTATAAACGGTGAGATCAAATCGTTGAAAAAACAGCTCAAGGAGCTTGAAGGAAACGAGAGCGCATCTCCGGAAGATCTTGAAGCGATCCGCCAACAGATTAAAGAGAAAGAAGCATCGCTTTTCAAACCGATATTCGGTTGCGAGGTATATGTGGCGCGTCGCGGACGTCAGACGAAAAACGGGAAAGAGGATCAGAGCGGACAGCACTTGATTTTGCTTGCCAAGAACAATACAGGATACCATAACCTGATCAAACTCGTTTCGAAAGGATGGATGGAAGGATACTACTACCGACCACGTATCGACAAAGAGATTCTGGAGCAACATTCGGAAGGGCTGATCGTATGTTCCGCCTGCCTGGGGGGAGAGATTCCAAAACTGATTCAGGCCGGGAACATCGAAAAAGCGGAAGAAGCGATCTTATGGTACAAGAACATCTGGGGAGAAGATTACTACCTGGAGATACAACGCCATAAGACGAACGACCCGAACGCCAACCGAGAAGTGTATCCGATCCAGGAGATCGTGAACAAACACATTCTGGAACTAGCGGAGAAAACGGGAGTAAAAGTGATATGTACGAACGACGTGCATTTCGTGAACGAAGAGCATGCCGAAGCACACGACCGACTGATCTGTCTGAATACGGGGCGAGATCTGAACGATCCGAGCCGTATGCGCTATACCAAGCAAGAATGGATGAAGACTCAGGAGGAGATGAACGAGCTTTTCGCCGACGTTCCCGAGTCGCTTTCCAACACGGTGGAGATCATCGACAAAGTTGAATTTTATTCGATCGACCATGGCCCGATCCTTCCTAACTTCCCGATTCCGGAGGAGTTCGCAGAAGACAACGATTATCTACGCCATCTGACCTACGAGGGAGCGAAACTTCGCTGGGGAGAGATGAACGAAGAGCAAAAAGAGCGTGTAGACTTTGAGTTGGCGACGATTAAGAACATGGGATTCCCCGGATATTTCCTTATCGTACAAGACTTTATCGCAGCAGCCAGAGCGATGGGCGTTTCGGTGGGTCCGGGTCGTGGATCGGCAGCCGGATCGGCAGTAGCCTACTGTTTGAAGATCACCGATATCGACCCAATCAAATATGACCTCCTATTCGAGCGTTTCCTAAACCCCGACCGTATCTCCTTGCCCGATATCGATATCGACTTCGATGATGACGGACGCGGCGAGGTGTTGCGTTGGGTAACCGAAAAATACGGTTATGAAAAGGTAGCCCATATCATCACCTACGGAACGATGGCTACGAAATCGGCCATCAAAGACGTGGCGCGCGTACAGAAACTTCCGCTTTCGGAATCGGACCGACTAACGAAGCTGATCCCAGACCGACTGCCTGAGGTGAACGGGAAGTCTCTGAAAATCAATCTAAAGAACTGTATCGCCAACGTTCCGGAATTGCAGGACGCGGTAAACTCGCAAAATATCCTGATTTCGGATACGATGAAATATGCCCAGATGCTTGAGGGTAACGTGCGCAA
The DNA here is from genome assembly GCA_947074245.1 of uncultured Bacteroidales bacterium. Lineage (GTDB taxonomy): Bacteria > Bacteroidota > Bacteroidia > Bacteroidales > JAUNSR01 > JAUNSR01. Next base: position 3,302 of record CAMTOW010000246.1, read on the forward strand.
CACCGGGGTGCACGCCTGCGGTATCATCATCGGGCGAGACGACATTACGGACTGGGTGCCCGTAAGCACGGCAGACGATAAAGAGACGGGCGAAAAAATGCTCGTTACTCAATATGAAGGTTCGGTGATCGAAGACACCGGACTGATCAAGATGGACTTCCTGGGATTGAAAACCCTTTCGATCATCAAGGAAGCGATCGAAAACATCCGTCTATCGAAAGGAATCGAGATTGATATCGACACGATCGATATCTGCGACCCGACCACCTATCAGCTATATAGCGACGGGCGGACGACGGGTACCTTCCAGTTTGAATCTGCCGGGATGCAGAAGTATCTGCGCGAACTCCAGCCGACCACATTCGAAGACCTGATCGCGATGAATGCCCTGTATCGACCGGGACCGATGGATTACATCCCGCAGTTTATCGCCCGTAAGCATGGGTTTGAACCGATCGTGTATGATATCCCGATTATGGAGAAATACCTGAAGGATACGTACGGGATTACGGTATATCAGGAGCAAGTCATGCTCTTGTCGCGCCTACTCGCAGACTTCACGCGAGGGGAATCGGACGCATTGCGTAAAGCGATGGGTAAGAAATTGCGCGATAAGCTGGACCAGATGAAACCGCAATTCATCGCAGGCGGACAGAAAAACGGACATGATCCGAAAGTGCTTGAAAAGATCTGGGGTGACTGGGAGAAATTCGCCTCGTACGCCTTCAACAAATCGCACGCGACATGTTATTCGTGGGTAGCGTATCAGACCGCATTTTTGAAAGCCAATTATCCGGCAGAATATATGGCGGCGGTATTGAGCCGAAACTTATCGAACATCACCGACCTTGTGAAATACATGGACGAGTGTAAGATGATGAAAATCCTCGTACTCGGCCCAGATGTAAATGAAAGTAACCTGAAGTTTACCGTAAACAAAGCCGGCAATATCCGTTTCGGTATGGCGGCGATCAAGGGTGTAGGTGAAAACGTGGTACTGAGCATTCTGAGATCGGAAGAGCACACGTCTGAACTCCAGTCACTCCGGAGACTCTCGTATG
>CAMTOW010000247.1 GCA_947074245.1 uncultured Bacteroidales bacterium
TTCGGTCGGTGTTCCTAAAGCGAAACAAAATCCGTCACGCGGAAATCCGAATTCCTTCAGAACGACCGGTTTTCCATAGCTGCGCCCGATGGCAAGATGTTCATCGATATAAGCGCGGGCACGGCAGGTTGCATACCCGATCTTTTCCTGCAAACTGTCTTTCGGAGCCCAACCCCAATTATAAGGCCAGATATGGATATTCAGATAATCGATATTCGGATCGGCATGAATCTTTTCGTAGAGAGCGATATCCAATTCACAACCATGCTTGCCTTCGCTTCCCGATGAGATCAGGTGATTGGGATCCAACGAACGGATCTGAGCGGCTACCGCAGACATCCAATCGGCAAATAATTCTTTGTTTTCCGTGTGAAACGCTCGGGGTTCATTTCCGATTTGCCACGACATGATGGCCGGATCTTCTACATATTTACGTCCGGTCACCTGATTCGTGCGACCGATGATATAAGCTACATGATCGGCAAAAAGAGCTTTTGCTTTTTCCGAACGAACAAACTGCTCTACATAACCGTTGAATGCCGGCCAGCCGTCTACAGCCGGAACGGGCGCTTGGCCGAAACCGGACCATTGAAGATAACAACTGTATCCGCCACTCCACTCCCAAGAATTATTCAGGTACAACACAGCCTTCATCGCCCGTTTGTCCATCTCGGCCAGGAGATAATCCAATCCGTATAATAATGTATCATTATATACACCCGGCGATTTTTGAAGAGTCGGTTCCACTTTCGACACGATCGATTCGTCACCGTCAGCGCCTACAAGAATTCGAAGATTGTTGATCCCGATATTTTGCATAGAGTCCAGTTCGGCATGCAATCGTTCGCGATCGCCACCAATACCCTCCGAAGCCAGAATAGCTCCATACCAAAAATTAGTACCGATATAATAATAAGGAGATTCGTCGCAAGTAAAGATTCCATTATCGACTTGAACAAATCGTGTCGTCTGAGAAACGGCATTCCCCGATAAAGCCATGAATATGGCCAAATAAAGATGTGAGTGTTTCGTGGTTTGTTTCAAATAATAAGCACGATGTAAAAATAGTATACAACCGAATCACTCATTAATACTTATTTAGCAGAATGTGATACTTCTTTTCAAACGATAATTTTTGTCTTTTTATAGTTCTCTCGAAACTCTTTGGGAGTACATAATTTCTTCTTTTTGAACAGACGATTGAAATTGGACAGATTGTTGAAACCACATGCGTCACAGATCTCTGCGATGGAGTCGGTCGTTTCGATCAGCTTCCGGCTTGCATATCCGAGGCGAATATTTATGATATAATCCGACAAGTTCTTCCCGGTACGAACTTTAAAAAAACGACTGAATGCAACCGGTGTCATACCGATTAAATCAGCCAGATGATTTAAGGAAAGATCTTCACGATAGTTCTCACTGATATAATTTTGCACTTTCTGAACACGTCGGCTGTCTGAAGTGGCCTCTATGCGGGCAAAAGAAGTGCTGGAAAGCACTCGAGCATCGTCATACAACGACAATTCATATAGAAGCGAAAGAAACTTGATGACCGAATAAAACCCTTGCTTTTCACGAACCAGTTCCTCCAACACGGTATAATTCCGCAAAATGGCCCGGCGAGGAAAAACAAGTCCCTTCTGGGCTTTGATAAACATCCGTCGGATACTATCGAATTGATTCTTTGCTAAAAAGTTATTCAACACCCATTCCGAAGAGAATTGAATCGTAATTTCCCGCATATCCATCGACCGACATTCATGTTGCTCCCAAACGTGTTCGAGCTGATCTCCCGTAATCAAAACCAAATCATAATCATCGATAACTTCTACGGAATCCCCTACGATACGGCGTACTCCAGATGCTTTCTCTATAAAATTAAGTTCAAATTCCTGATGGCAATGAATCGGATAGGTAAACTCCGACTTGAAACGTTCTACAATATAAAAACAGTCCCTTTGTGATAAAGGTGTAATTTCATGGATAATCGAATTATCTTTTTCCGGCATAATAGTGATGGTATCATTTATGGTTGTTGGCAAAAATAATACTTATTTGATATTATTTGCACAAATTTTAGACATAAATAGATTGCAGTTTACCTATATCTCCAAAGGCAACTATTAAGCATATTTATTTCTGAATGAACATAAAATTCAAACATCTTGATTGACATAACAACCGCAGAAATGTAAATAAACATTTAACTTAATGTACAAAACAACATCACACAAAATAATATTAAACAAACTGATTATCTGATACAATACCATCCTGCAAACCAATACTTATTGTACAACGAATAGAAAGCTAAAACTTATTTTCAGTCTTGAATCAGGAATATTAAAAAAGATACAATCCATTAAATGCAAACGAATTATACCCACCAAACAAAACCGTATCATAAAACAATGAGGAAATCAGATTAAAGGTAGATTCGATAAAAAGAAGCATGCCGTTAAGGAGATAAGAACGTAGGAGAGTCTCTGTTGCGTAAATTGACTTAAAATAAAAAAGGGTGGTAAATCTCTTTACCACCCTTGTACTCCCGCGCGGAATCGAACCGCGATCAAAGGAACCGGAATCCTCCATTTTATCCATTAAACTACGGGAGCCTAATCGCCGGATTTTCCGACACCATTTTTTTCAAGTGCCACAAAAGTAAGAATAATTGGTTAGCTTTGCAAACAAGATTTAATTTTAATGTTCATAAATTTATGGATGTCCGAATAGAAAAAAGCTGGAAAGAGCATCTGCAGGAGGAGTTTGAAAAACCTTATTTCAAACAACTCACTGATTTCGTGAGAAATGCCTATCAGACCTCAACGGTGTATCCAGCCGCTAAAAACATCTTCAGTGCGTTCGACCATACCCCCTTTGATAAGGTTAAAGTAGTGATTATCGGACAAGACCCGTATCACGGACCCGGACAGGCTCAGGGGTTGAGTTTTTCGGTACCCGCGGGGATGAAGATTCCGCCATCGCTTGTAAACATCTACAAAGAGATTGAAACGGAAACCGGAAAAACGACTCCGTCGAGTGGTGATCTGACACGTTGGGCAGATCAGGGTGTTTTATTGCTGAACGCCACGCTGACCGTAGAAGCAGGCAAAGCGGCTTCTCATCAGGGACATGGCTGGGAGGAGTTTACGGATGCCGTGATCCGCTCGTTATCTCAACAGGGCAATAACATCGTATTTCTCTTATGGGGCGCTCCGGCGCAACGCAAAGGGAAACTGATTGATCGTACCAAACATTTGGTACTTGAATCTCCCCACCCCTCTCCGCTCTCGGCATATCGCGGTTTCTTCGGCAACGGTCATTTCGTCAAAGCCAACGAATACCTCACGGCTCATCAGCGAAGCGCAATTGACTGGTGATCCGATCTGAGAGGCGAAGCAAAGCAACGAATCACAACTGTGTAGCGGTTGATACATAACTGTGTGCAAATTGACGCACAACTGTGATTCATGAATACACCAACTGTGATTCGATTATTTTCCAATCGCAAAATTCTCTACAAGCAGTATAAAAAAACAAACAGCCCCATTCCGGTTTCTGATCCGAAATGGGGCTGTTTGTTTCTATCTGGAGCAAAATGGCATCAATACCATTCGAGCTTGTTGCTCGGGCTGCTTCGTTTGTCATATTTCAAGTCACTCAACAAGGAGGATTTAACACGAATACTGAAGTTGTAAGATGCATACGGACCAACGGGAACGAATCCCGCAGACATAGTCCAACAATGCAGGTCGCGCGTGATATTACAGTTCATATAGGCGATCTTCTTCATATCGAAATCATAACTGGAAGTAAAGTTAAACGACCATCCGCGTGTAAAAGCGATATTTCCGCTGAAACTCATGTTCTGTGTCAGCTTACGTTTAAACTCCATCTTCTTCGCATCAAACTCTCCGTATCCCAAACGCAAACCGTAATTGACCGTCAAACTCCATGGCACCTGCCATTTCATATAACCGTCTTGTCCGAACTCTTCCGATGCCTGCGCTTCGGTCGAAGAGGATTGATCGATTGCGTCCTCCAATGATTCATAGCCCTGTTCATCCGGACCAATCTCCGGAGTATCCTTCGGCTTTTTCCCTTTGTCTTTGGCTGTATCGCCGCCTCCGAACAGTTTACGGAACGTATCATTATTAAACGTATAGCTGAACGACGTGCTCGTTGAACTCAGACGAGGGAGTTTCCCATGCGCCCAACGCATCTTGTCGACTTTCACCCCGCGCTTGTTTTTACTATCGTATTCATACATATAAGGGTCAAATACACCGCTCATCTGCAACGTAAAATCACGTGTCAGCTTCAATCGGATGCTGACCG
>CAMTOW010000248.1 GCA_947074245.1 uncultured Bacteroidales bacterium
ATCTTCTTTGCGAGGAGCACATCCTGCTACTGCGCAATATACAAGGTAAAGTTCCCTTTCGACTACAAACAACCATGTCATTGACCAGTTACCTCGAGCGTCGGCCATGATACCCTGAAGACGTGTCAACAAACCACCACCAAGCACACCGATCATCAAAGCTCCCGATCCTGCAGAAGTATATTTACCCAGGTTACGTACGGCAAGAGAGAAGATAGCCGGCCACATGATCGAGTGGAACAAACCTACTGCTACCAACAACCAAGGGTTGCCCAATACCATAGAAAGGATAATCAAAACCGTTGCAACTACCGAAGTGAAAAGAAGCTGGATACGAGCGTCGATTTTGCTCAAAGTAGAACCCAACAGACGGCCTACAAGCATACCGAACCAGTATAGAGACGCCATCATCGCTGCAAGAGCAAGCGGCTGACCCAGGAAGTTTACGATTTCTGTATATTTAGAACCCAATGATTCTGCATACATTACGATGTTTGCACCTACACAAACCTCTACACCTACGTAGAAGAAGATACCTGCCACACCCAATGCAAGATGACGGAATGACCAGATGCTTCTTTCGTTTTTCGCATCACCACCTTCGTTGGTTGTTCCTGCGATGTTCGGCAAAGAAAGTTTGTTTACGATGAATGTTACAAGAGCGATTGTTACCATCAGACCGATGAACGGAACGATCAGTTTGTCTACGCTTGTTACAGCTGCACCACCGAAGATGATACCTGCTACGAAGAACGGAGCGATAGTCGTACCGATTGAGTTTGCAGATCCACCGATGTTCTGACGCTGTACGTCTGAAGTACCTTTTACGTTACAAGCTACCAGGTAAGGGTTGATAACCACCTGCATGATTGTAACCGCAGCACCTACTACATACGATCCGATCAGGAAGATGAAATAAGCTACCGGGATCTGTACGTCACCGAAATTGATGTTTGAAGGGGCATAGCTCTGAAGCAATACAGACGCTTCGAAAATACCCAAACCGCAAATCATAACCAATAGACCGCGGATCATAGCTCCTTTGTAACCGAATTTGTCTACCAGGCGAGAAGCGATACCTCCTGTAAGAGGATAAGATAAGAACCAAGAGAATGTGATCAGAGTAGCCAGTGTGTTCTGGATGTTACCTGCATTCGATAGCAACGCTTGTTTAAGCGGGTTCTGGAACTGTTGATTAACTACTGTAAGGAATCCAACAATAAAAAATAAGAAAACCATGGTCAGGAACGGACCGAAATAGTTCACGTTCTGAGCTTGTTTGTTTGACATGATGATGATGAGTTTTATGTGATTAATTAATTGTTTTATTTCTTCGTTTATTTCTGTACGCCGAACTGATAGATGCAAGTCTGTGTGTATTTCTCACCCGGTTTTAGTACGGCCGATGGGAAATGCGGTTTGTTTGGCGTATCCGGGAAGCGTTGTGCTTCGAAGCATACCGCGCTTCTTGCCGGGAATGTAGCCCCGTGCATTCCTTCAAAACCATTCAACCAGTTGCCTGTGTATAGCTGCACGCCCGGTTCGGTGGTAAATACGGTCAGCGTTCTTCCGCTTTCCGGCTCTACGCAAGTGGCAGCCAAAGACAATTCGCCCACTTCTTTCTTATTCAAAACGTAGCAATGGTCATAACCGCTTCCGAAAACGATCTGCTCGTTGTCGCTGTTGATCCGTTCGCCCAATGTATGAGGAGTCAGGAAGTCCATCGGCGTGCCTGCCACTTTCAGGATTTCTCCGGTCGGAATCGAAACCGAGTCGATCGGAGTATAGAAGTCTGCGTTGATCGTCACGACATTGTTTTCGATCGAAGGCGACGGATTTTTGATTCCGGCCAGGTTGAAGAACGCGTGGTTCGTCAGGTTCACCAAAGTCGTTTTGTCGGTTTCCGCTTCATAATCGATCCGGAATTCATTGTCGTCTGTCAGGCGATAAGTCATCGTTACGTCAAGCGTACCCGGAAACCCTTCTTCGCCGGCAGGTGATGTATATTTTAATACGAGTGTCTGTTCGTCTGTCTGGCAAGCCTCCCATACTACGGCGTTGAACCCTTTCAGGCCGCCATGGAGGTTGTTCGGGCCGTTGTTGATTGCCAAATCATATTCGATTCCGTCCAGCGTGAACTTTCCGTTGGCGATACGGTTGCCGTAACGACCGATCGTTGCGCCCAGATACGGTTCGGGGCTGTTGACGATCGCATCGATCGAGTCATGTCCGAGAACAACGTTTTCTAATTTTCCGTTTTTATCGGGAGCCATGATCGCCATCACGATTGCTCCGTAATTGGAAATGCAAAGTTCCAGACCATTTTTGTTTTTGAGAACATATAAATCTACAGGTTGATCATCGATCATTGCCTGGAATTTTTCCGGCATAAGTCCGGCTGAATTCGATTTCGAAAAATTCATAGCGCACATTTGGTTTGTGTTTTTATGGTTTAGAACCTAATAAAATATAATTGCTGTGTAAAAGTAACACTTAATAAGCTTTCTGCAAGTCCTAAAACAATGTTGTTAGGCATATTTTCTTGCATCTAATTATGAAAATAAATTCAAAACCTAGATTTTTTTACCTAAAAATAAGCATTTGCAATCTTTACGTTACAATTTAAGCCCGATGTCAAAGAATCGGACGTACAAAAATAAAAATTCCTTCTATTAAAAACGGGTTTATCCGATTTTATAGAAGGAAATATTTAAAATCATAAGCGGTTTTTTCTAAAAAAATGTCGAACCGCTCGAAATACGTCCGTTTTTAGCGGGGAGGGAAGGAGTCTTTGTTCGAGAAATATTTCATGAACTGGGTGCGTTCGTAATAGTTCTCATCTTCGAAATTGGCGAAGTTCATCGATCCTCTGAATTGCTCGATATTCTCATAACCCTGTTTTTTCATCCATTCGTGTAGCGTGGAGAGCATTTCGCCGATATAATCGGGGCCTTCCCGATAAATTACCGAACAGATTTGCGCTACATGAGCTCCCGCAAGTAATATTTTAATCAGGTTTTCGCCCGTATGGATGCCGGTAGACGCGGCAAGATCCATTTTCGGAACCATTCCCGATACGATACCTACCCAGCGTAGCGTTTCATTGAACGCGGCTGGCTCGGTGAAGATCGGACCCGGATGAAAGTCCATCTCCTCGATATTGATATCCGGGCAATAAGGGCGGTTGAACAGAACGGCTCCGTTTACATCGTTGTGTTGAAGCTGATTCACCAGGCTCACGATGTTGCTGAACTGTTTGCTCATTTTGATAATCACCGGTATCGATACCGTCTTTTTCAGAGTAGACAGGATGTCGATATAAAGTTTCTCGCTGGCTCCGAACGTAAACTCCTTGGAGGTGTCTACCAACATAATGTTTACTTCAAGAGCATCTGCTCCCGCTTCTTCGATTTTTTTTGCAAAATCGGTCCAGTTGCGTTGCGTATGGCAGTTGATGCTTGCGATGATCGGAATGGAGCATTGTGCCTTGCAGTCACGGATCAGATCAATGTATTTATTCACATGATCGGTGGTGATGAAGTTGCGCAGGAAATCTTGAGCTTCGGGATAATCGTTGTCGTTCAGACTCATGTCTTTATCGACGTTCATCATGATTTGCTCTTCGAAAAGCGATTTGAGGACAACGGCGCCGGCTCCGCATTTTTCGAGAATTTTTACTTTATCTACGGTTTCGGTAAGCCCCGAACTGGATATCACGATCGGATTCTTTAGTTTCAAACCCGCGAATGTTACTTCAGTGTTGAGATTATTCATAGTGGTATGATTGTATTTTATCATATAACAATGTTATAATAATTTAGTTGAATCTGAATTTATGTAAACGGGTTATGAAAAGCAAATTGCTGCCTGATGATTTTGGTTTTTTTGTGAAGGCGGTTTGCTTTTACACGGTGTTGAACGATCGTTACCTCGACTGTAAATGCGTATTAATAGGTGTATGAACGGGTGTTTAAACGGGAGGGAATGATAAAAAACAAAAGGAGATTTGCCGAATAGTAAGCGGCAAATCTCCTTTATATAATAAGTATCAATAATTTCTACTACCGAAGATACTGCTTCCGATACGAACCATGTTGCTACCCGCTTCGATTGCGATCGGTTAGTCGTCACTCATTCCGAACGACCGTGTATCGAACGACGGGATCTCTTGGAAGACAGAATCTTTTAGGTTTTGGAAAAGATTCGTCAGTGTCTCGAATTCCGATCGTATCACGGCTTCATCGTCGGTGAAGGTCGCCATACCCATTAGGCCGCGTACCCTGTCACGTTTATTCTCTACTCAGTGCTTTGTGGTGTTACTTTTTCTTATATATTTC
>CAMTOW010000249.1 GCA_947074245.1 uncultured Bacteroidales bacterium
TTATAATGGCAATTCCGAGAACGACTTTTTATGATCTTCAACCTAGAACTATTATTTTATCAATATCTTACCGCTTTACGGGGAAAACCCTCCCGGCTACAACAGAAACACGATACGACTGAAAGATCGAATCCATCGAGAGTTTCATTCTCTTTGGTAGGTATCAGTGTAAAATCGGGCATGATGTAAACCAAGCGTCTATCACCCGATTCGTTTGTAACATAGTAATTACCAATCTTACATTGCGGACAAAGAAGTTTTCGAGCCATATCAATTCTTATTTAGGATAAACATCTCAATTACATGTGCCACTCCGTCTTCATCATTGGATTTTGTAACATAGGCAGCAGAGTGTTTCACGCTCTCTTGTGCATTGGACATCGCTACGCCCAATCCAGCAAAACGAATCATCGACAAATCGTTATAACCATCACCACAGCAGATCATCTCTTCTTTAGTCATCCCCAAATGATCCAATAACACCTGAAGCGACGCAGCCTTATCAATATTGAGAGGCATCAATTCCAGGAAAAATGGTTCGGAGCGAAATATATTCATGACACCATCGAATGTAGATTTCATTTTTTCTTCCAATGGAATGAGTAGTTCGCTATCACCTACAATAAGACATTTCGGCACCTTGCAATTTACCGTTTCACAGAATGAGTCGACAATACGCAACGGCATACGATTGAGGTTTGCCTCATGTTTGACATACCGATTTTCGCCATTTTCAGCAACGACATCCTTGCCGATGTATGACACGATATCAACGCCATGATTTTTAGCCATATCATATAGCTCTGGGATGAGATCTTCATTCAATTGTTTTTCGTGAATCACCTCTTGTGTTTTCCAATTGATGATTTTTCCGCCATTGTAAGACAGAATATATCCATTATAATCTGACAGACCTATCTGCTCGGCAACCGGAACGATGCCATAAGTGGGACGTCCCGAAGCAAGAACAATGGTAATGCCTTGCTCCTGAGCCCGGCGAATGGCTGCTTTCGTAGCCGTTGAGATATCTTTGGATGAGTTTAATAAAGTCCCGTCAAGATCAAGGACTAATAAACGATATTTTTTATTTTCAAGCATAGTGTGTTCATTTAGAGGCGCAAAGATAATCAAAATAGAAGGACGTACCTTATCCCTTTTGATTAATAGCCATAAGAAAACGTTCTTTATAACTTTTTCCGAGCGGAACGGCTGTGCCATTTATCATGACAGAATCCTTACTAATGGAGTTTATCTGACTGAGAGCCACAATATAAGACTTATGGACACGCATGAAACGATCGCCGGGTAATTCCTGCTCAATAGATGACATGCTGCGAAGCGTCATAATCTTTCCGGAAAGAGTATGGATGCGGATATAATCTTTCATCCCTTCAATAAAAAGAATGGAGGAAAGATCGATTTTTTCTACCCGATATTCTGTTTTGACGAGTATATAAGATTGAGAAGACCGGGATTCGAGCCTTTCGAGCGTTATCTCGTAGAGAGCTTTATCGACCGCTTTTTTGAAGCGATCGTAAGAATATGGTTTTAGCAGATAATCGCATACATTGTATTCGAAACCTTTCAGGGCATATTCTTCGTAAGCCGAAGTAATTATAATTTTAGGCCGATTATGAAGCGCCTCAAGAAATTGGATTCCTGTGAATTTCTCCATCTGAATATCAAGAAAAACGACTCGTTCGTCGGTATCACAGAGATATTCCAAAGCGGATTTTCCATCTGAAAATACCGCTTCGAGCGTCAACGAATCGGTTTTCTCGATAAAGGCAGCCAATTTCATTCTTGCCGGAGGTTCGTCTTCTATGATGATCGCTTTAATCGGTTTATTTTGAGGAGTCATTTTTTATTATGGTCTAAAATCAGATTAAACAAATTTTGAGAGATACGGAATAACGATTGTCACTAGTTTCGGTAAGAAGAGTGAAACGCCCTCTATACAGGAGAGACAAGCGCTTGTAGACAACTTTCAGTCCGACTCCCCCTTCTTTATCTTTTTGAATTCTTTTATCGGGATCCGACTCATTTGATATTTTCAGTTCGAACGCATTATTATCCGCACGCACACAGATCGAGATCGCGCCCGGGGTATTCTTATCCGTCGCATGTTTGAAGGCATTCTCTACAAACGGAATCAGTAACATCGGAGCGATTTTGGCATCCGGAGCGTCGATGCTCATTTCGAAACGTACAACACCGGGATTATCGAACCTCATCCGTTGCAAAGCGATGAATTCGGATATATAGTTAACCTCCTCTTTGAGCGAAACTTCTTTACGAGAAGCATTATATGTCATATAGCGCATCATATAAGACAGACGAAGGATGGCTTGAGATGCTTTTTCGGGAGCATACCAAATCATAGCATCTATATTATTGAGCGTATTGTAAAGGAAGTGAGGGTTCAGCTGAGATTTGAGCAACGCATTCTCGGACTGGATTCGCCGCAGATTGACTTCTCGCAATTTTTCGCCTTTTACGATACTCCCCAAGGCATAGGCAGTCAGGAACAAATCGACGGCATAAAATAACCAATCAATATGAATATCCGTATTTTCGAGCGAATTGCGTTCGTAATAAAAAAGAAGAGCCAAGAATAACCCGGATATTACCACCAAAAAGCTTCTACCAAAAAGAGAAAACATTTCTCTTCGCGTATATTGAAGCAAAGAAGAACTGTCGGTAAAAGAACCTACCTTAAGAATTTCGGAAACAATAAGGGCAACCATCGTAAACAGAGTAATGAAAGCGATGGGAAGAGAGAGAACCCAATAAACCGGTTCGTTGCTTTTAAGTGAAAATGCGATTGTAAAATATAGAATAACGGATCCCAGAATCAGGATACAGAGTGACCGGAACGTGGCCAAAGAGAGGTTGATGAATCGTTCTTTGTATTTCATAAATGAAGCAGTTACCGCAAATAAATCCAAAGCCCTGTGGGATACCCTATGAACTCCTTACTTTTCAGAGGGTATCCCAGTAATCCGGGATTGGTTCAATAACTGAATCTTAAAATTACAATTTAAAGATCATAAAAAAGGCCGATCCTTGCAAAAAGAATCGACCAACGGTTATTTTTCATCGACCAATATAAAATTGGCATCTCGAATTTTAAAAATAAGGAACACGAACCAACAATTAGGAATATATATAAGCACAATATAAACTAACCAGAAAGGTTCGGGTAGATTTAAATCCTGAATCTTATAAGAGAAACCTTTCTGGTTACTTTATGGAAGGGTCCTTAAAACAACCTTTCTTGAATCTCTTAATCTGCTGCTTTTCGATCTAACTTCAACTTGTCATTACTCAGGCAAATCGTAGAACACACCTACTATTTTCTTTTGGCAGTCAGCTATATGTTTATCAATTATATATAAACGGTTGCCAATCCGTGTTCCAGAAGGAGAATCAGTTATACCTTCCTCTCTCTTCTTTACATATAAAACATCGGGGAAGAAAAATTGGTTCAGTACTTTAACCTTATAATTTATAAATATATAGATTTTAAAATACAGAGGAATTAGTCTTTTAAAACTGTTGGATATTCTGAAAAACAATTCAATCTAATGCCTTAAAAATCACAATAAGGTCAGTTCGGCCAAATAAAGATAGTGATCATCTTCATAAAGCTTTTTGCAGTTGAATCCATTTTCAGCAGCCAACCCGGCTAACGTATCAAAATCAATGAAGATCCAATCGAAGTATTCGCCTTTTTCACCGGAAAAATCAATTCGGTATTGCATCTGCCCATAATAGTCGGCATTAAGATCCAATACGGCCGAACCATCATCTTCCATAAACATATATATGATATCGGAAGAATCGATTATTATTTTTCCATTTTCATTGAGAAGTTCTTTCGCTTTGGAGAAAAAACGAGCAAACCCATCTATGCTACCTACAATACCCGCACCATTCATCATCGAAAGCAAGGTATCGTATTTCTCATCCTGCAACATAAAATAGTCACATAACCGGGCATTGCGCACCCCTCGTTCGGTCATTACCCGAACGGCACCCGGAGAGATATCAATAGCATCGACTTCAAAACCATTTTGTTGCAACCACAACGCATGGCTTCCGGCTCCTGCACCGATATCCAAAACACGTCCGCTACACTCTTTCAGAGCAAGTCGCTCCAACTCGGGCATTTCGTCATAATCGCGAAAAAATGTAGAAATATCCCATTTTTCAGTTTCAGCCAAATCGCTATATACCGTAAAACGCGCTTTATGATTACCATTCAAATATGCCAACAGACCATTGCCATAAGCATCTTTTATACTATTTGTTTTTTTCATCTTATAA
>CAMTOW010000250.1 GCA_947074245.1 uncultured Bacteroidales bacterium
CCCAACACTCTTTCAATGTCATCGCTGCTGGAACTTCGATTGCTACGTGCTTGCCCTTTTCCATGGCGTAAACAGCCATTTCCGTATGCTGCAACCATGGTGTGCAAAGATAGATCAAATCGATATCTTCACGATCACAAACCTCTTTCCATCCGTTTTCTCCGCTATATTCGTCTGCAGCGGGGAAGTTGCGGCTTTCAAGGATCTTCTGTGCGCCGCTGGCGCGATCCGGATACAAGTCGCAAAGAGCTTTGATCTCTACGCCTTCGATGTGTGTGAATCGATCAACTGCTCCCGGTCCGCGCATACCCAGACCGATAAAACCTACACGTACGGTCGGTAGTGCTTCGCAACGTAGCCCGACTACATCGGTCTGTCCGGCTGCTCGCTGCGGAATATCTGTTTTGATAACGTTTGATTGGTTTCCCCCGTTGTTTGAGCACCCGATAAGCATAAGGGCTGCCAAAACAATGAATGATAATTTTTTCATAAACGAAATAAGTATAAATGATGAATTAAGAATATTACAATAGGTCTTTGATAAATGCTTTCATTTCCGGTTCGTTCGCTTCGATGCTTTGAAGCAACGTAAACTGAGCCAGTGTGCGCTCCCAGTTGTGTTCTGGTGATTTGATTTTATAGTATACGTCTCCATTCAGATAATCCGTTAGGAAACGAACGGTCTGCATATATGTCAGCAGTTTAGCTCCGTAAGGCAGATTCTCAATCTCAACGGTAGTTAAAAACGGTTTCGCGCTTTCTACGTAGCCTTTTGCAAAAGAGCGGAAGATATCCATATTCACGCTGATTTTGCTCAGATCCGTTTCGTCTTCGGCTGCGGTATTACCTGCTGTGCGGATGAAGTCACCGAAATCTGAAAGCACATAACCTGGCATGGTTGTGTCCAGGTCGATCACACAAAGGAAATTTCCTTCTTGATCGAAAAGCATGTTGTTTACTTTCGTATCGCAATGGGTGATGCGTTTGGGTAAGATCCCTTCGCGGTGCATCCGCTCTGCCTTACACATTTCATCGGCGCGATTCAAAAGCTCATCCACTAAATATTGTGCTTTTTCCAGTCGTCCGGCTGCGTCTGCGTTAATCGCGTCTGCCAATTGGCTCAGGCGGAACTCCATATTGTGGAAATCCGGAATCGTGGCTCCCAATGGTTCTCCCGGTAGGTCTACCAGCATATTCTGAAAATCGCCAAATGCTTTTCCTGTATAATATGAGAATTCGGGCGTTACTGCTTCATACGAAACCGCGTCTGGAATAAGTAATGTCATACGCCAGTATGAATCTCCATCGAAATAATAGAGTTTGCCGTCAGTGGCAGGAATTACGGTCAACGTCTTGCGGTCAAGATCGCTTTCTCCTTTTTGTTCCAGTTTGTGGCGAATGTGTGAAGTAACGCGCGAAATATTATCCTGCATTAATTCCACGTCCTGAAAAATAGCATGATTGATACGTTGAAGAACGTAATCAGGCATCTCGTTTTCGATAGTGCTTACACGGTATGTGTCATTGATCAGACCCGATCCGAGCGGTGATATTTCGGATACGGTTCCTTTTGTTTCAAAGTGAGAAACCACATTCTGCAGATTCTTCATAAATAAATGAGTGTTAGAGAGACTGGCTCTATAGAGTTAATAATTTAAGATTGACTTCTTTTTTAGATCCGATTTGTTTCGAATCGGTGCGATCAGCAGGCTCCATTTGTATTCGGTGCCCGATGGAATCGTATATTCCGGATAAGGTCGTGCTCCCCAAGAGTCATCGCCACCCAATCCCATCATCTTATGATCGATACAGACTTCGATAAAGTCCCGTGGCGAAATATCATTGATGTGCGTTTGCTTCGTTCGGAT
The DNA here is from genome assembly GCA_947074245.1 of uncultured Bacteroidales bacterium. Classification (GTDB taxonomy): domain Bacteria; phylum Bacteroidota; class Bacteroidia; order Bacteroidales; family JAUNSR01; genus JAUNSR01. The sequence goes on from CAMTOW010000250.1 coordinate 1,869, forward strand.
ATTTTTAGCCAATGCGGGATCTTGATTCTCGTTGGCTTTGAAATTCTGCCATTGATACGGACGGTCGGATTCTTCCGAATCAAAATCTTCGATCGTATTTCGTAGAGCGTTGAATTCCATTCGGTTTTTATCGGCTACGATGATGATCCCTTTTCCTTTGTCGTTGCAAAGAGAAAGCCAGCGTGTATCGGTATGATGTCCGTTTTCTTGCGGGCGCACATACGGATAATACATCGCTTCGGGCGTGCTTTCAAACAAGTCTACGAATGTTCCGTTATTCCTGTCCCGGTAATTCTCTTCCGGGCCGCGACCGAAATACGAAATCCGATCAAACTGTTTCGGCATACGATAGCGAACCCCGATTCGTGGCAATTCCGGTGCGGATTCCGATACGGATAGTTGGTAATCGGTTTTTAGAGTTCCGTCAGCGAATATCGTATAAAGGATCGTGCAGGTCGATTCCGTTTCAGGTAGTTTGTAGCGCGTGTTGATGGTTACAATCGAATCCGACGAATTTATTTCTGTCGATTCCACACGGCGTGTTTGATCTACCGTTTTCCAGGCTTGAAGTCGGGAAGGAGTGCGAGCTCCGTAATCATTGTCGGTCGGTGCGCGCCAAAAGTTAGGGCGAAACCCAAATTCATCATGTATCAATTCGGTATCGTCAATTCGATAAGAAACCGGAATACCATTCTCTTTATCAAATACAAATGAGAAGTTTCCATTTTCGATTCGAATCTTATCCGCCGATTCATTCAACGTCAGTTTCCCCGCAGGCAGCTTTGCTTTAGTCTCCTTTTTTGCGATCGGTAGGCCGAACTGTTCGGATGCTACTTTATAACCTTTCGGTAGCAAAGAACTTTCATGCTTGGTGATTGCGTCGATTTCCAGAAAATATTCGGAGCCGATCGAAGGTTGTAACTGCTGAACCGGAACTTTAAATTCCTTCGATTGACCTGCCGGAACAGAATTGAAACGAAGATTTCCTTCTTTAATTGTTTCATGATTTCGTTTGATCCGATAAGTCAATGCAAACTGATTCAGATCCAGAAAGTCGTTTCGGTTTTCAATCCGGAATATTCCATTTTGAAGATCTACGGGAACAGCCCAAATGTTTTGATATACATATTTGATCTCCGCCATACACGGGTGAGGGGTGCGGTCGGGATTCACGATTCCGTTACATAAGAAATTACCGTCCGAAGGTGAATTCTTACCGAAATCTCCTCCATAAGCCCAAAAATCAGTTCCGTTCTCATCTTGGATCAGTAACCCCTGATCGATCCAGTCCCAGATGAAACCGCCTTGCAGATTCGGATATTGATAGATCTCTTTCCATTGATCCATCAGATTCCCGGTGCTGTTGCCCATGGCGTGAGCATATTCCGATGCGATGTAAGGGCGATCGGTTGCCGTCTGTCCCCATTTGGCAAAATGCGATGCACCCGGATATTGAGGCACGTATAGGTCTGTATTCCATTCCAACAGGGCTCTTTCGTATTGTACAGGGCGTGTTTTGTCTTGTTTTTTTAAATATCGGTAGGTTTCGTAGAAGTTAAATCCGTTCCCCGCTTCATTTCCCAAAGACCAGAAGATTACCGATGGGTAGTTCTTGTTCCGCTCATACATGTTCACAGTCCGATCCAGATGAGCTTCAAGCCAGTCTGGATTGTTTCCAAGCGTACGCCCTTTGTTCAGATTATAGCCCATTCCATGTGATTCGATATTGGCCTCGTCACAGACATAAAAGCCGAATTGATCGCAAAGTTCGTAAAAGCGACGCTGTTGCGGATAGTGGGAGCAACGGATGGCGTTGATGTTGTTTTGTTTCATCAACCGCAGATCCGTAATCAGATCCTCTTCGCTGACAACATGTCCCGTAAGGTGATTATGCTCATGCACGTTCACTCCTTTGATCAGAATCGACTTTCCGTTTACGAGCAAACGGTTTCCGTCGATTTCAATCTTCCTGAAGCCGACGCGGAAAGGTATATATTCGGTCGCCCCGTTGTCCGGAGTCAATGCGATTTGCAGATCATAGAGTTCCGGTGATTCGGCATTCCAGGTTGATACGTTCTCGATTCGTTTATCGAACGTCATGTTTTCAACCGTGTTTCCGTTTATTGTTACCGGACGTGAATCCGAAGCAACGGTTTTTCCGTCTTTTCTCAATTCGTAGGAGATGACTCCTTTCGTGTTTGATCCGCCCGTATTTTTGATTTGAATATCTAAACCGAAAAGCTCGTGGCGATACGTTGAGTCAAGATCCTGACGGATCGAGAAAGCATAAACCGACAGTTTCGGTTGCGACCAAAGATATACGTCGCGTTTAATACCGTTGATTCGCCAAAAGTCCTGACACCCCAATTAGCTACCGTTCGACCATCCGCAAACTTCCAGATCGGTTATGTTTTCCTGATTTCTTTCTAGATAAGG
>CAMTOW010000251.1 GCA_947074245.1 uncultured Bacteroidales bacterium
GTATACAATGCTCGACAAATCAAAAAGGATACTACGCTGACTCTTGCCCTGGCGCTTGTGATCATCTTTATATTTATAATGCTCGTTTTTCGTAAGTTAAAAGCATTGTATCTCATCTTTATTCCGGTCATATTCGGTGCGATTTTTGCCTTGGGACTTATCTCCCTGATCAAAGGTCAGATTTCGATTATCGCCATTGGCGGTGGCGCTGCCATAATGGGTATTGCGCTGAGCCATTCCATACATATCCTATCCCATAGTTATCATGCGAGCGATCCCCGTCAGGTGATTAGAGAACTGGCATACCCATTGACCGTCGGTAGTTTTACGACCATCGGTGCGTTTTTGGGTCTTTTATTTACCACATCGCCATTGTTGCGTGATTTTGGTTTATTCTCGGCCCTCCTGTTGATCGGAACAACATTATTCTCATTAGTCTTTCTGCCCCATTTTCTATTCTTCCCCGAGCAAGGTTATACCAACGGATTTATTCGTCGCATCGAAAAGATCACATCTTATGCTTACGATCAGAATCGATTCCTTTTAATCGGAATCACGCTCGTTCTGATTGTTACCTCTTTTTATTTCAACGAGGTGACTTTCAATTCCGATATGATGAAGTTGAACTATACCCCGTCTCATCTCAAACGAGGAGAAGACCGTTTGGCTCAGATATCCGGAAACGATTTGAATGGAATCATGCTGATATCTGCTTCCGATCAAATCGATACGGCTATAGATTCATATAAGAATGTATATGCGCGCTTGACAGATATCACCAATGAGGGCAATATCGATGGGGTAGTTTCTGCGTCCGCGTTTCTTATGACGCAAGCTGATCAGGAAGATCGTATCGCTCGCTGGAACGAATATTGGACAGGCGAAAAGAAACAAAGCTTCGTGCGACGTATCTCGCAGAGTGCCGATAAATATGGATTTTCTCAAGATGCGTTTGCTTCTTTTTCCGATGCCTTGGATAAAAAATATACATCGATCGATTTGAATGCGTCTGATGATCTGGCTCCCGTTCTTACGGATTGGATCAATCGAGACGACTCCTTAACGATGTTTCTTTCGCAAGTCCGTCTGGATAAAGAAAAGAAATCGGCCGTATATAATCTGTTTGAAAATGATCCCCATGTAACGATTGTCGATCGCTCCTATTTTATTGGCGAAATGGCCAAAGCGGTCAATGATGATTTCTATACCGTTTTATGGATCTCTTCGATTTTGATTTTCGTAGCGCTAATGATCTCATACGGTCGTATCGAGTTGGCGATTCTCGCCTTTATTCCGATGACATTGAGTTGGGTCATAATATTGGGGCTGATGGCTCTTTTAGGGATTGAATTCAATATCGTCAATATTATTCTTTCCACATTTATTTTCGGGATTGGTGACGACTTCAGCATTTTCATCATGGATGGTTTGTTGAGCGAATACAAAACCGGAAAAAAACTACTGACAGTCCACAAGACAGCAATCTTCTTTTCAGTAATAACGATTGTTGTCGGAATGGGTGTCTTGATATTTGCTCAGCATCCGGCAATCCGCTCTTTGGCTTTCATATCCTTATTGGGCATCTTGGCGGTGGTATTCATATCGTATGTGATTCAGCCGATTCTATTTCGCGTATTCGTTTCGTCTCAGACTCAAAAAGGTGGTTATCCCTATACGTTAAGCGGAATTATAAATACGATCTATTGTTTTTCGTTGTTCGTATTCGGCTGCCTTATCCTGAATGGCTTGCTGCTGATCGTTCGGGTACTTCCTATTTCTAGGGCTGCCGGTCAGCGATTCATGCTTCGTTCGATGAATCTTTTTGTTCGGGGGTTCCTGAAGATTGTATTTTCGATACGAATTCATTATCTCGATATTAAAAGTGAGCGTTTCGATCAGCCGAAAGTGATCATTGCCAACCATCAGTCGTTTATCGATCTATTGGTTATGATGAGTCTTACGACTAAGATCGTTATGGTTACCAATTCATGGGTATGGCATTCGCCTCTTTTCGGAGCCGTAATTCGTTATGCCGGATATCTTCATGCCAAAGATGGTTATGACGTTCTCGTAGAAAAAATAGCACAAAAGAAAGCGGAGGGTTATTCAGTTTTGATTTTTCCGGAAGGCACTCGCACGCTGAACTCCGAAATGAAACGTTTCCACAAAGGCGCTTTCCGAATCGCTCAAGATCTGAATATGGAGATATTGCCTATGTTGCTTTATGGAAATGGGATGATCTCGTCTAAGATCCAACCGTTTTATATAAAACGCGGTGAGATAGCAGTTAAAATGCTAAGCCCTCTTACGTTAGAGAATTTGGATGCGAACGCGACTCTCCGTGAGCAGGCGAAACGCTATCGTGCGTTTTTTATTTCAGAATATCGCAAACTCGAAAGCACCTTCAATCGTAGTCTGAGCGGATTCTATTATGATGCCCTGATTAAGAATTATACATATAAAGATCCGGTCTTGGAGTGGTATATGCGTATCAAGGTTTGGATGGAACGTCAATATGTATTTTTTGATGAAATTATTCCGCGCGATGCGTCTATCGTCGATGTTGGTTGCGGATATGCTCCGCTTAGCCTGATGTTGTCCATCATGTCGACCGATCGTACGATATTGGGTGTTGATTATGATGAGGAGAAAATCGCCGTTGCCAACAATTGTTTTTCATCGGTCGATAATACGCGTTTCGTGTGCGCCGATGCTACCCAATACGATTATCCCCGGGCGGATGTCTTCATTTTGAATGATATGCTCCACTATATGGATTATGCTTCCCAAAACAAGTTGATAAAAAACTGTGCCGAACGACTCAATAAAGGGGGTACGATCATAATTCGGGATGGTGACCGGGATAAGAATCAGAAACATAAACTGACGGAGTGGACCGAAAAATGGTCTACCGAAATCATTAAATTCAATAAAACGGCAGGCAAACTGCATTTTATATCGTCTGCCCAGATTTGCAATCTGGCGGATCAGATGAATATGCAGGTCCGACAAATCGAAAATGACAAGTATACGTCCAATACGCTTTATCTTCTTTCTCATAAAAACGAATGATTATGTATGATTATGATGTCGTCATCATCGGTGCGGGCATCGGTGGATTGTTGTGTGGCGCAACTCTGAGTAAGGAAGGCAAGAAGGTATGTGTGCTCGAAAAACATTCGGTCATTGGGGGCTGCTTGCAATCATTCAAACGGAAAGGTATTTTATTCGATACCGGCGTGCATTATATCGGAAGTATGGACGAGGGGCAGTTCCTCAATCAATATTTCCGTTATTGTGGTATCATCGATAAACTCAGTCTTCAAAGATTGGATTCGGATGTTTTTGAAGAAATACATATTGCTGATAAGGTTTATAACTACGGGATGGGACAGGAGAATTTTCGAAACTCCATGTTAGAATCCTTTCCGCACGAACGAGAGGCGATCGAGAAATATTGCCGGACGCTTCGTCAGGTGGGAGATCTTATCAATGTCGAACATCTTAAGACCGGAGCGATTTCCGCCAACGGAATGGAATATATGGGGATTTCGGGGTCTGACTATATTGATGAACTGACTGCTGATGTCGAGTTAAGAAAAGCTCTTTCCGGCACGGTTCTTCTCTATGGAGGCCAGCGTCATATCACGTCATTGTATCATCATGCGATGATAAATTATTCCAACTTGGAGGGCTCTTACCGTCTGGTCGATGGTACCCAGCAATTGGCCGATCGATTGGCTGACGTCATCACGTCCAATGGAGGAGTGGTGCTCACCCGCAAGGAGGTAACCGGATTGAATGTTCGGGATTCGGTCGTGTCATCGGTCGAAGTGAATGGCGAAGAGCTGTTTTCAGCCCGACAGGTCATATCCAATCTACACCCGACTACGACTTTCGGTCTTCTCGAAAAAACTCCTTTGGTTCGAAAGGCTTACCTATCCCGACTCAAATCGCTCCCCAATACCTATGGGATGTTTACGGTTTATCTTACGATTAATCCTGGTTCGCTTCGTTATCTCAATCGAAACATATTTGCTTATGGTAACAATGACACCTGGTATGCGCCCAAACCGATGATCGATTCTGCCGATCCGGCTATCTTTATCAGTATGCAGCCCTCAGAAGTTAATCCGACCGAAGCGCAGGTGATTACCATTCTCTCACCCATGTTTATGTCCGAATTCACCGCTTGGTCACATACCGGTATCGGGCAAAGCGGTGCCGATTACGAGGAGTTCAAAATGCGCATTGCGGACAAGTTGATAAACAAAGCCGCCCAGATCCTCCCCGGTTTTCAATCC
>CAMTOW010000252.1 GCA_947074245.1 uncultured Bacteroidales bacterium
ATATTTTTTGAATTATGGTTTTTTTGTGTTTATATGTAAAGAAACGCACCAATATATTATTTTAAACAACATATATTTTATTTAACCACACCTCGAAACATTTAATCAATAAAAAAATCAAATTGTAACAGGATTTTAATACCCTACCGTTTTCCACCTTGGCTTTTATATCTAATTTCGCGTCAAATTAGAATTCATTGCAGATTCATGCATTAAGCTTATACAATCTTCACATTAACATTTGCACATTTTTGCTTATTAATAAAGTTTTCAAATCATTTATTATTATATAAACAACTAAAAATCCGTAATGAAAAAAGAAGCATTTCTTGTGTCCACAATGCTTGTTGCCTCTACGGCGGTAAGTTTTGCTCAGGTAAAAGGAAGCGTAGTCGATAAGTCGACTAATGAACCACTGATTGGTGTAACAGTACTTCATGAAAAAAGCCAGGAAGGTACGATTACAGATATCGATGGTAACTTCACATTAAAAGTACCTGAAGGAAAACAGCAGATTAAAATCTCTTACGTAGGTTATAATCCGATCGTCTTATCCGTTACTAACGGGCAAAAAGTCAACGTCGAACTCGAACCAGATGTCGTGGCTCTGAATGATGTCGTAGTGACTTCATCTGTTGCGATCGTTCGTAAAACACCCGTTGCGGTTTCTACAATCGACCCGATTCACATCGAAGAAAAACTGGGAACTCAGGAATTTCCTGAAATCCTAAAATCCACTCCCGGAGTTTACGCTACCAAACAAGGTGGTGGTTATGGCGACTCGAAGATCAACATGCGTGGTTTCAAATCAGAAAACATCGCCGTAATGATCAACGGTGTCCCGATGAACGATATGGAATGGGGTGGTGTTTATTGGTCAAACTGGGCCGGACTGTCGGATGTAACCCGCAGCATGCAGGCTCAACGCGGTTTGGGAGCGTCTAAAGTTTCCGCTCCATCCGTAGGGGGATCAATCAACATCGTAACCAACTCTCTTGAAGCCAAACAAGGAGGTTCATTCTCTTACGCTTTAGGAAACGACGGTTACAACAAACTACTTTTCAACGTTTCTACCGGTATGACGAAATCCGGCTGGGCTCTAACCCTATTAGGTGGTAAAACCTGGGGCGACGGTTATATCCAGGGAACAGATTTCGAAGCTTACAACTGGTTTGTAAACGTTTCAAAACGAATCAACGACAATCATCAGCTATCCCTTACGGCTTTCGGTGCGCCTCAATGGCACAACCAGCGTAACAGCAAAGATGGTTTGACGATCGAAGGATGGCAAACGGTTGCCAAAACTTATATGAACGGGGATTCTCCTTACAAATACAACCCTTCATACGGTTTCGGCGAAAACGGCGAACGCAAAACTTCGGCTCGCAACGAATACAACAAACCGCAGATCTCCCTAAACTACCAATGGCAGATCAACGACCAGTCTAGCTTAAGCACCGCTTTATATACGTCTATCGGTCGTGGTGCCGGTTATAGCGGACAGGGGCTTACCTCTGCCGATCGTAACAACTGGTACGGAAGCTCATACGGTCAGTTGAACACCGAGTTCAGAAATGACGACGGTACGTTCGACTACGCAAAAATCTATACACTCAACCGCGCCAGCTCGGTAGGTTCTCAGATGGTCATGTCTAAATCGATCAACAACCACAACTGGTACGGACTCGTTTCCACTTATACAACCAAACTAGGCGAATATTTCGACCTATATACAGGTATCGACCTTCGTTACTACCGCGGAACACATACGAATGAAATCATCGACCTTTATGGCGGCGATTACTACGTAGACTCTTCATCCCGTAAAAACGTGCTCGCAGCCAACAACTCCGCTGCTGCAGCCGGCAATTCTTTCGTAAATCAGAAACTTAGCGTTGGCGACATCGTTTACCGTGACTATGACGGATACGTAATGTCGGAAGGTGCTTTTGCTCAGGTAGAGTTCAGCAAAGACAAACTTACCGCTTTCGCAGCCGGATCAGTATCCAACACGGGCTACTGGCGTTATGACCGTTTCTACTACGATAGTGAAAACGCAAAATCAAAAACCGCAAACTTCATCGGTGGTACTGTCAAAGGGGGTGCTAACTACAACCTTACCGACAATCACAACGTATTCGCCAACATCGGTTACATCAGCCGTGCTCCATTCTTCTCGGGAGGTGCATTCTTGCAATCGACTACGAGCAATATGACCAATCCGAACGCGGTGAATGAAAAAATCTTCTCATTCGAATTAGGATACGGTTACCGTTCAAGATTCCTGACTGCCAATTTGAACATTTACCATACCAAGTGGATGGATAAAACCATGTCTCGCGGTATCGACCTGACTGTCGACGGTAAATTCATGGATCGTCTTAGCTTGAACATGACCGGTGTGAACGCTCTTCACCAGGGTATCGAAATCGACCTGGTTGCACGTCCGTTCAGCTGGTTAGACCTTACGGGTATGTTCTCTATCGGTAACTGGAGATGGGATAGCAACTCAAAAGGCTATTTCTACGATTCATCCAGCCAGCCGGTAAGCGACTGGAATACGAGCACAGGACAGGTAACGATCGCGCAGGGGATCCAGACGGAAGACCACGCGTCGATGACGATCAACCTGAAAGACGTAAAAGTAGGTGGATCGGCACAGACTACTGCTGCATTCGGAGCGAACTTCAAAGTATCCAAAGCATTGCGTATCGGAACCGACGTTACTTACTTCGGCCGCAACTATGCTGACTGGGCGTTCAGCTCAAACGACATCGTTAAAAACGGTATCAAAGTATATGATTCTCCTTGGAAGATCCCTCACGCTGCGGTTGTAGATATCAATGCCAGCTATCGATTCTCTATCTCTAAAATCAATGCTGTGATTTCGGGTAATGTAAACAACGTATTTGATCAGAAATACATCACAGATGCGACAGACGGCGATAAACACAACTGGCAGACAGCTTATGGTGTTTACTACGGATTCGGTCGTACATTCAATGTAAGATTAAAACTTAACTTCTAACCTCCACAGCTATTACATTTTATGAATAAGAATATAATTATCTCAGCAAGTGCTTTATTTCTTTTTGCATCTTGTAATTATAATGAGGTCAATTTCCCCGAACTGGATGATCTGTCTAAACCAAGCAATATCCTGAATCTGGATATCACGCTTACTACTGCAGACTACTCATCCATGGGAAGCGACGCGAAAAAGAACCTGTATTTCACTTCGGTTGATTCGGTTGATAAATACGTTCCGGTTTGGTTGGGCAAAACCTATTATACGGCAAGCCCTACGTCCGTGATCCGCGTAACTTATAATTTCAAAGAAGGTTCATCCGAACTGCTTCAAAAATATCAGTCGATCAACTATCTTTCATTGGATACGAAAGAGCAGTATGCTCCGGTTTACGAAGGCGAAGACGCTCTCCCATACATGACCGCTGCCAACCTGGATGATATGTACAAAATCCTGAATGCGGAATATCCTTCTGCGGATAAAGGTGCATTGGCTTGGGTTGATTATGATTTCAGCGAAGCTGCGATGAGCGAACCGGCTTTCACGTACGATTTCGAAGCTTTGGATGTCAATACATCCGGAGTTGATGAGATCGACACAGACTGGTTCCTTCAGGTTGACGGAAGCAAAAAATGGACGATCAACAGTTTCAACGGAAACAAGTTCCTTCAATACACAGCTTATAAAGCTACGGGAGCATGTACGGCTTGGGCTGTAACTCCGGCTATCACGATCGAAGATGCCAACAAAGCGCTTTCGTTCAACATGTCGGTGGGTCACCGCAACGCAGATTGTCTTTCGGTATTCGTTTCGACAAATTTCGACGGAAATGACGTAGAAGCGGCAAACTGGGATGATATTACATCTGATTTCGTATTTCCGGAACCGGCTTCGGGATACTCTGAGTGGGTATCGGTTGGCAAATCGGCTCTTGCCAAATATGCAGGCAAACAGATCCGTGTAGCGTTCAAATACGATGGTGACGGTACAGACAATCGCACAACGACATATCAGATCGACGATATCCTTGTTGACGATATCTCAAACAACGTAACCGTGACTCCTCAGTTCGGACTTTACGCTTTCGACGGCAGTACATGGGATTTGTTCAAAAACTCATCTGAAGTATACGCTCCGACTTGGTCTGATTACGTAGCGATGGGTGCTCCGGGCAAAAACCTGACATTCAGCTCATCAGTTGATCCGAGATCGGAAGAGCACACGTCTGAACTCCAGTCACTCCGGAGAATCTCGT
>CAMTOW010000253.1 GCA_947074245.1 uncultured Bacteroidales bacterium
TTGTAAATGGATCATACCGGATTTTTGTGTTTTGGATCAAATCACTACGTTATGCAAATCATCCCCTTGGATGAAGTCATGCAGATTTTGAGCAACTACCGTCATAAGCCTTTGGCGAGCTTCATGGGTCGCCCAAGCGATATGCGGGGTAATGTAGCAATTGGTTGCACTGAGAAGCGGATTGTCCGGAGTAGGAGGTTCAACCGATAAGACATCCAGTCCGGCGGCATAGATTCTACCTGAATTGAGCGCGTCGGCAAGATCTTTCTCACAAATGAGCGGTCCGCGCCCCGTATTGATCAGAATGGCGGTCGGTTTCATCTTTCCGATCGAGCCGGAGTTGATCAGTTCGTGCGTGTCGGGCGTCAGCGGGCAATGCAAGCTGATGATATCTGATTCGCCGAACAATCGATCATAAGATACGGGCGTGATGCCCGACGGCAATGCATCCTGTTTTTTTGAAGTAACGGCAAGCACATTCATGCCGAAAGCCAATGCGATTTTCGCAACCGCCATACCGGTATGACCCAAACCGACCAGTCCGATCGTTTTTCCGGCTATTTCGATCTGCGGAGTATCGCTGAACGTGAAGTCTGCGCATCGACACCATTTTCCGGCTCTCACTTCATCCGCATGGAAGCGTACCTGATTGGTGATGTTGAGAATATGGGCGAATACCATTTGGGCAACCGAGTCGGTGCTGTATGCCGGAACGTTTGTGACGATGATGCCGTTTTGGGCGGCAGCTTTCGTATCGACCACATTATAACCGGTAGCCATGACGCCGATGTATTTCAAATCGGGAAGTTGATTGATCAGGGTTGCCGGAAGCAATGTTTTGTTGGTCAGAAGCGCTTGGGCTCCTTGTGCACGGGAAAGGACTTCGTCCGGAGCTGTACGATCATAAATGGTTACATCTCCCAAAGCTTTGACCGCGTCCCACGACAAATCACCCGGGTTTAATGCAAATCCGTCTAAAACAACGATTTTCATAAGCAGTATTTTTATTGGAGAGCTTGGCGGATCTTTTCCATCAGCTCTTTGAATTCTTCTTCTTTATATCCGGTTGAGGTATAGATCACTTTTCCGTTTTTATCGATCAGATAGGTACGTGGAATGTAGCTTTCCGCGAACAGATTGTAGATCGAACGGTCTTTATCGGGATAAAGCGGAAACGTGAATCCTTTTTTCTCATTGTATTTTTTCAGTTCGGCATCATCGTGTTCGCGCCCGATTACCAAAAGCTTGAAATCCTTGTTGTTTTTAAACTCGGACCAGAGTGTTTTTTCAACGGCTGCAAGTTCGGTTTGACAAGGTCCGCACCAGGTGGCGAACAGATTGACGAGGACGACTTTTCCTTTCAAGTCGGCGGAAGAGAGGTTTCCTTTATCCGATTTTATCGTGAATGCGGGCATTTTATCACCGGTTTTTATCCGGCTGGTTTCTTGTGCGGTTTGTTTCTGCTGATTCTGAGCCTGTATGGGTTGAGATAATGGAAGTGAGAATAATCCGCTCAGGACAAATGCCACGGAAAGGATAAAAGATTTTTTCATAGGAAATAAATAATTAAAATAAGATGTGATGAGATGGTTCCGAAACTATATGCACGGATCATCCCACCAAAGATAGATTTATTTCCATAAATTCACCAATACGCGGCCGCGTAGTTTGCCTTCGCGCATCTCGCGGATCGCATCGGGAAGTTCGGTCAACGTGATTTCGCGGATGACGGTTGAAAGATGTTTCACGGCGTATTCATCGGACAATTTATTCCAGATGGAGATTCGTTCGGCCATTCGCGTGTTTTGCGAAGTGATGCCGAACAAGGTTACACCTCTTAATATGAACGGGAATACGCTCAGGTGAAGATCGGATGAACTGACCATTCCGCAACAGGATACGGCTCCGTGAAGAGCGGTTGATTTGATCATGTTTTCAAGATATGCGCCGCCAACGGTATCGACTCCGCCTGCGATGGTTCCTTTCAGCATCGGTTCTTTCATCGGGGTTTCCCACTGTTCCCGTCCGTTGATTTCGGTAGCACCCAGAGTTTTCAGGTAGGATTCGGATTCGGCTTTTCCGGTAACGGCAATAACCCGATAGCCGAGTTTGTGAAGAATCGCGATAGAAAAGGAGCCTACGCCTCCGGTAGAGCCAGTGACGAGAATAGGGCCGTCGGCGGGGGAAACCACGGACGCGATCTTACCCACGCATAGCGCGGCCGTGAATCCCGCCGTTCCATACGACATGGCTTCGCGGGCGTCCATTCGGGGTGGCATCGCTACGACCCAATCGGACGGTACGCGGATGTATTGCTCGAATCCGCCATCACGGTTCATACCCAGATCATATCCCGTAACGATCACTTCGTCGCCGACTTGGAACCGGTCTGTATTGGTTTCGCTTACGACCCCGGCGGCATCGATGCCCGGCACATGCGGATAGTTGCGGGTTATGCCTTTATTGCCGGTTGCCGAAAGTACATCCTTATAATTGAGAGACGAATATTTTACTTTGATTCGGACCTGATTCTCTTCGAGGGGTTCGAATTTACGCTCTTCGATGGCTCCGGTAAAGCTGCCGGAAGGCATTTCGCTCACCACATACGCTTTAAACCTTTTCATAATCTTAAGTATTGTTTTCTTGTGTTACAACAGAGCGGAGGGCATTTTGTTTGCATAAGGCGAATGTCTATCTTCGCGACGTATATCGTTAACTTATGAAGAAAGACAAAATAAAAAGCGAAAAAGAAGTTATCCGCAAAATGATCAATATCTATTGTAAATGGAATAATGAGGGGGATGGCTTATGCTCTGCTTGTAATGAATTGCTGGATTATGCTTGCGAACGCTTGGATCGATGTCCGTTCGGACAGAACAAACCGACATGTAAACTATGTACGGTACATTGTTATAAACCGGAGATGCAACGACGGATTCGTGAGGTGATGCGTTTCTCCGGGCCGAGAATGCTTTTTTATTATCCCGTCACCGCGATACGTCATCTTCTGAAAGAAAAACGCAGACCGACTCCACTTCCCTGACCGGAACTTATTCGAAGAAATAAATACTTGATTCGGGATTCTCGATATTCAACGTATATAATATGAAACCGCGATACTGCTTGTTGCTTTTATCGCAGATGATGGCTCCGATATGTTCGTCGCGGGTATTGATATCGACCAGCAACAGTTCGATCTGATAAAGATCGTTGTCGATATCTTTTGTTTCGCCCGGATAATCGATCATCATCATTTCTTTGCATCCTTTCGATGAAAAGATCATGATCTTATTCTTTTCCGGATCGAGAGAGAAATACATATCACCGGATTTTACTTCCTTTTCCCAGATCGTTTCACCGATGACCGGGTCTATCGCACCACTCACGGTGCTTGTCACACGAAGCGTTTGTGCGATTGAGACTTCTCCGATGAGAAGAAAAAGAAACAGGGTGAGGATCGCTAGTTTTTTCATGGTTGATCTTTCTTAGTTGACACCTTTTTTTATCGTTATAACTTTATCGGGTTTCGAAAGGTTTGGTGCTTTTCTGATTTCATTTCTCATTTTATGGAATGTTAGGTAATATCAGCGTATTTTGATGTTTTTGGAGCTTGCATCACCTTTTATAAAGGGGTTGTGGCCGATCATAACGGATTTTTTTAGAATCGTATTTTTGTATACATCGGATGGATTGAACCTATTTCGAGATAAAAAATGTCCGTGATTCATTCTCATTGCGATTATGAATCACGGACATTTTTTATTTTAAAGAACGGGCGTGGATAGGATCCTCAAATTCGATCGTCAGAGGAGCGTCGCTGATCAATATACCATCCATTCCGGACCCATGCATCCCCATTCATAAGACGGGTATGCGCCCGGAGTGGCATCTTGATACATCGGCATCCATTCCGGCCAACGCCGGCCATTATCGTTATAATTGGCTCCCTGATTGTTATGACTCCAGTTGTAACCCCAATTTCTTTGTTGGAAACGATGCTTCACGCTTTGATATGCCTGTTGCTGATCATCATCCAGAATAGCCGTAAAGTCGCTGTCTTGCTGATCGGCCGCCGTTTGAAGCTCTTTTCTCGAAACTTTTGGGTTTTTGGTCAAGTGCTTTATCTTGGCGTCATAATCTTTATTGAGCTGATAGGCTTGATGTACCTGTTCGGGTGTGATAACACCTTCCTCCAGCAACAGAATCGTCATATATTCCGGTGAGATCGGAAGAGCACACGTCTGAACTCCAGTCACTCCGGAGAATCTCGT